>NZ_JASPIX010000019.1:0-25661 GCF_030229735.1 Corynebacterium sp. MSK074 | reverse complement strand
AACCACCAGTAGAAAAGAAATAGCTGCCTAAGCACTAGGTAGCCCCACTACGTGTCCACGATTTGCGGGCAACCCCAGATTTTGAATCACAGGGCTGGTTGAAGCTGCATTCAACCAGTCGGTTGACTATTAGGTCCGGTAGCTAAACATTCATAGTCCTGCCTCGGAAAATAAAAGCGCTGAATGTCAGGCCCCGATTGTTTCAGCAAGAGGCCGAATTGTTGAAGCAGTCACGGGAAACTCAAGTTAATTTGAAGAGGCCCACGCCTTAATCTTGGTCATATGTTCAACGAAGGCCGCTTCTGTTCTTTGCGCATGCAATTGAAGCCAAGCATCCACGACATCATCTGGGTAGACGCCCGCCGCACGCAATACCGCCGCGGTGAATGACACTGGAGCCAAACCAGATGCCGTAATCACTCCGCCATCAGAAACTGCGTCTTCTTCTTTGTAGCCGTCAATGTTTGCGTAGTTGGTTGAGGCAAGGAAGCCTTGCGCGTTTGAAGTGTGTGTGCAGTGGTCAAGCACCCCAGCACGAGCAAAGGCCAAAGTTCCACCACAGATTGCTGCCAAGAGCACTCCTCTCTGATGTAGGTCTTTTATCGTCTCCAGTAGGTGTCCGTGCCCATCAAAGTAAGTATCTGCCCCTGGCACCACGAAAGCCGCAATATCAGTTCGGTTCTGGATATCTTCCAAGGTCAAGCTTGGGACCACTTCGAGCCCACCCTTGGAGCGGACAGCTTGTAATGATTCGCCAACAAACAAGACCTTGAAGCGTTCCGGCACTTGGGCCTCAGCTTCAGCTACTTGGGTTGTGAGGTAGGCATACTCCCAATCAGACATGGTTTCCGTCGCGTAAATAGCAATGACCTTCATGGAACTCACAATACGCGGGCCAATTAAATCACTACTCGACACGCGAACATTACGATCAACGTGTCCGTTACCCGCTCGAACCGACCTGATCCTTCGCCTTAAACTGGCCTCATGTCTGAAGTAACAAAGCACTACGCCGTAGACCTCACCCGCATCGACACCGCCCAATACCGAGCTACCAATTCAGCGGGAGCCAGCATTGAGTTTGGCAGTGGCGAGGGACTCCTCTCCCCTGTTGAACTCTTGCTAGCTGCTGTCGCGGGGTGTTCCGCAGTGGATGTGGACGTGGTGACGTCTCGGCGCGCGGAGCCGGAATCTTTTGATGTGCACGTAGAGGGTGACCGTGTAAGCGAAGATGGAGCATCGCGTCTGTCGGAGGTGCGTGTGGGCTTCGATCTATCGTTCCCAGATACGCGGGAAGGCAACCAAGCGCGCAAGCTCGTGGACAACCTGATTCGCATCTCCCATGAGAAGGACTGCACGGTATCGCGCACGGTTGAGAATCCTACACGAGTGTTGTTTAGCAACGCCTCAAAATAGTTTCCCAAAGTAAAAGCGCGACATGCGATTTCGCTCCGGCTGGGACTCTAAACTTCCTGTTATGGTGCAGTTGTTAACTAATGTGACACATGTGATTACTGCAGGAGCTCAATATGTCGTCATCTTTCTCCCGTCGCGGACTTTTTAAGGTCGGCGCTCTCGCCCTGACCGCAGGCGCCATCGGTACTGCCGCTCCACATGCAGCGGCACTCGGACCGATGCGCGGCACCATCATTGATTTCTCCGCCGGCGTACCTTCCCCGCAAGCAATTAAGAATGCCGGCCACATGGGCGCGATTCGCTACGTCTCCGACAAGCGCCCCGGCGCGGCCTGGATGACCGGCAAGCCGGTAACCCTCAAGGAAACTAAGGCCAATGCAGCAGCAGGCCTGCCCACGGCGTCGGTATACCAATTCGGCCGTGCGGAAACTGCCGATTGGAAGCAGGGCGCAGCAGGTGCGGCAGTACACGCACCGAAGGCGATTGCACTGCACAAGAAGGCAGGCGGCCCCACCAACCGCCCGATTTACATCGCCATCGACGATAACCCCACCCGCGAGCAGTACACTCGCCAAATCCGCCCATACCTGCAGGCATTCTCCAAGACGCTGGAGCTGGCCGGCTACCAGACGGGCATCTACGGCAACTACAACACCATCGAGTGGGCGATCCAGGATGGCATCGGCAAATACTTCTGGATGCATGACTGGGGATCCAACGGCAAGATTCACCCGCGCACCACTATCCACCAGCTGCCGCACAACAAGCAACAGACCATCGGCGGCGTCATCGTTGACGTCAATGAGGTCTACGCCGAAGACTGGGGACAGTGGACGCCAGGCAAGTCCGCAGCACCTGCACCGGCAAAGAAGCCGACCACCAAGAAACCACAGCCAAAGCCGCAGCCGCAGACCACGGCCCCAAGCAATGGCTCGTCCGACCTGGTCAATCAGCTAAGTTCGCAACTGCAGAGCACGCACCCGGAGCTACCAGAGCTGCCGCAGGTCACCGCCAATGGCGTGAGCTTTAACGGCAAGACGTTGAGCAACGATCAGATTCGCCAGCTGGCGAAGATCGTCGCAGAGACGGTTGCGAAGGCGCGGTAGTACTACTTCTTGGAAGGCTCGGAGGTTTTCTCCGAGCCCTTCTTTTTGTCTGCGGACTTCTTTTTGGACGTAGTGGATTCGCTGGTGGGCTCCTTCGACGAGGTCTTATCCTTCTTGCCCTTGCCGGATTTCTCGTCCTTGTCTTTCTTACTGGAGGAGGTAGTAGAGGTCTCCGAGGTGGAGGTCTCGATCGGTGGGACGTCCTCGCCGTCTTTGTACTTGAGGAAGCGCTCGGTGGCCTTGCCCAGATTCTTGCCGGTCACCTCGTCCTTGACGTAGTCGGTGAGGTCATCGGATGAGCCGGTAATGGAGGCGGCGGCGACGAAGTTCTCGCCAAAGGAGACCGAGGAGTTAATGGACTTGTCATTGGACCAGCCCCACTTGCTGCCCACCACGTTGGAGAGCTTGGCGGTGCCATAATCCTGGCGGTAGCCGTCCTCTGAGATGGGATCGGCATGCGCCATGGCTACAAGCACCGGGTGGGTTTCATCGCGGTCGATGAGCTGCGAGATGAAGCTGGCGACGTCATAGGTAGAAGTCTGCGAATAGCCCCACTGCTCGCCGGCCTTGGTGGATTCGAGATTGAATTCATCGGCAATCGCGTCGATGGAATCCGGGTATTTGTCAAAGAGGTCTTCGGCGGACTTATCAGAGGAGCTAGCGATCATATCCAGCGCCTCATATTTGTCCTCGTACTCGCCCTTTTCCATCACGTAGGTGGCGATATAGAGCTTGATGAGGCTTAGCGCCGGGCGGGCCTCGTGCTCCGAGGCAGAGCCCATGTGCATGCCATCGTGCAGGCGGATATAGGTAATTGAATGACCCTCATCGCCCTCCAAGAACTCATTGGTTTCCGGTGGGACGTCGCGGTTGGTGTCTGTTGCTTTTAAGGGGGCGTCGGCAAGCGCATCGCTTTCGCGCTCGCTATTGCTGCACGCGGTGGTGGTCAAGGCGAGCATGCATACGGCCAAAGCGGCACCAGCCTTAACTGATGCCGCCTTGCGGGTCACGGACGTTCTAAGCACGTCCAACCACATTACCGGGTGTGTGCACTTTTCAAGCAATTAATGCTGCACGGGTGCCTCCACGCCCACGCCGGTAAGGGAGCGCACTTCCATCTCTGCAGAAAGCTCCTCAAAGTTATCCGGTTTGGTCATGATGGACACCAGCCAGCCGACGAAGAAGGACAGTGGAATGGAGACCAAGCCCGGCGACGAAAGCGGGAAGATAGCCCAGTCCGCACCTGGGAACATGGAGCTCTCAGAACCGGAGACTGCCGGGGAGAAGAAGATGAGCACCAGGCAGGACACCACGCCGGTATACATGGAGGCCACCGCGCCCGCGGTGTTGAAACGGCGCCAGTACAGGGAGTAGAGGATGGTCGGCAGGTTGGCGGAGGCCGCCACCGCAAACGCCAGGGAGACCAGGAAGGCCACGTTCTGGGTCATGGCCAGGATGCCCAGGATAATGGAGACGATGCCGAGGACCACCACGGTGGCCTGGGAGACGCGGACCTGCTCGGCCTCGGTGGACTCGCCGTTGCGGATAACCGCGTGGTAGATATCGTGCGCAATGGACGCAGAGGCGGTAATGGCCAGGCCGGCCACCACGGCGAGCACGGTAGCGAAGGCCACGGCGGAAATAATCGCCATGAAGATGGAGCCGCCAATCTCCATTGCGAGTAGCGGTGCCGCGGCATTGGCCCCACCGGGCGCGTCGAGAATGCGGTCCGGCCCGACCAGTGCAGCTGCGCCATAGCCCAGCACCAAGGTCATGAGGTAGAACGCACCAATAATAACGATCGCCCAGGTAACGGAGCGGCGCGCCTCAGTAGCGGTAGGCACGGTGTAGAAGCGCATCAGCACGTGCGGCAGGCCACCCACACCGAGCACCAGGGAAATGCCCAAGGAAATAAAGTCCAGCTTGGTAGCGGTGGTGGCGCCGTACTTCAGGCCAGGGGCCATGATGTCCTTGGCCTCGTAGCCCTTCTCCTTAATCTGCTCGGAGGCGGCGTGCATGTCAATGGCGTTATTAAACAGGGTGCTAAAGCCGCCACGCAGGGCAATGAAGACCATGACGCACATGATGACCACGCCGGCCACCAAGAGCACGGCCTTGATCATCTGCACGTAGGTGGTGCCCTTCATGCCGCCGACTAGGACGTAGACAATCATGAGCACGCCCACAATGCCGACGACGAGGGCCTGCCACTTGAAGTCGTGGATATCCAGCAGCACGGCCACCAGGGAGCCGGCGCCGGCCATCTGCGCGATGAGGTAGAAAAGCGTGACGAAGAGGGTGGCGATGGACGCCGCCACGCGCACGGGCTTTTGCTTCAGGCGGAAAGACAGAACGTCCGCCATGGTGAAACGGCCAACGTTACGCATGGGCTCGGCGACGAGCATGAGTGCTACCAGCCAGGCAACGAAAAAGCCCACCGAGTACAAGAAGCCGTCGTAGCCGTTGAGCGCCACCGCGCCGACGATGCCTAGGAAGGATGCGGCGGAGAGGTAGTCACCGGAGATCGCCAGGCCGTTCTGGCGTCCGGAGAAGCTGCCGCCACCGGTGTAGAAGTCCGAGGCTTCCTTGGTGGATTTACCGGCGCGCAGCACCACCGCCATGGTGACAATGAGGAAGATGGCGAAGATGGAAATATTCAGGATGGGGTTGCCGGCGGAAGACTCCGCGGCAAGGGTGGTGATAGTCATTAGATGCCCTCCAGTTCTTCACGGATGGCGGCCGACTTCGGCTCGATATTCTTATTGGCGTACTTCACGTAAATCCACGTGATGATGAAGGTGGTAAGGAACTGGGCAAGGCCGAAGACTAGGCCGATGTTCCAACCGCCGCCAAGCTCGGTTGCCATGAAGTCAGGGGCAAACACGGCGGCAAGAACGTAGACCACGTACCACACGAAGAAGGCCACGGTCATAGGGAAGGTAAAACTCCGGTAGGTACGGCGCAGCTCGCCGAATTTGGCGGAGTCGCGCATCGCGATGAACTCGCTACCGGTGGGTTCGCGGCGCGAGACAGGAGTTGCAGCTACGTCACTCATAGAGCATCGTCTCCTTGGGTGAGAGGAACTTAGGTCACACGAGATAGTGTGTCACTGCTCACTATCCACGCTGATTTGTAAGTTACAGAACATTTTCTGCAAGGTTGTAAACTCTGCCAAGAAAACCGTCCACTCCCCCACCCTTTTAAGCTCATAGGCTTCACTGAACTGGAATAACATTTTTAGCAAACTACCCCCGAGGGCAGAATTTTTTACCCCTTGTAAAGATTGTTAACAGCCACTTGGCAAAAGAAAAAGCCCCCGTGAGGGGGCTTAATCTGCGGTTGACGTTACTCTTCGTTGCCTGGGAACTCGCGCGGGTCATTGAACATACGGCCAAAACCCTCCTGCCCCTCAAGGGCGTCAATGGCAGATACTTCCTCTGCCGTGAGCTCCAGCTCGGTGGCGGCCAAGTTTTCCTTCAGGCGCTCGGTGCGCGCGGACTTCGGGATGACGGACATCCCCTTGGACATGAGGTAGGACAGCACAACCTGCCCCTCGGTCGCCTCGTGGTCAGCAGCAGCCTGCTCAATCACGGGGTTATTGAGCACAACGCCGCGCGCCAGCGGGGCCCATGCCTCGGTGACGATGTCATTATCGTGGTGGAAGGCGCGCAAGCTGGACTGGGTAAAGCCCGGGTGAATCTCCACCTGGTTGAGCACGGGAGAAATGCCGGTGGTGGAAATGAGGTCCTTGAGCACGTCCTCGTAGAAATTCGCCACTCCGATGGATGCAATCTGCCCCATGCCCTGCAGGCGGGCGATAGCCTCAAAGGTCTCGTTGTACAGGCCACCCTGCGGCCACGGCCAGTGGATAAGGTACAGGTCGAGGTAGTCCAGCTGCAGATCCTTCAGCGACTGCTGGAATGCCTCTTCCACCTTGTGCTCACCCTGGTGGGAGTGCCACACCTTGGAGGTAATAAAGAGCTCATCGCGGGTGACGTCGCCGGCATCCATTGCCTGCTTCAGGGCGGTGCCCACCGCCTCTTCGTTCTTGTAGAGCGTGGCGGTATCGAAGTGGCGATAGCCCAAATCGATGGCCTCGCGGATGACGCGGATGCATTCCTCGTCATATAGCTTGTACGTACCCAAGCCCAGCTGGGGCATTTCGCGGTCATCATTGAAAGTTACGGTTGGCACAGTCATGCCCTCCATTGTGCCGCAGTTTTTCTGACCGCGCCGAAAACGACGAAACCCCAGGGCGAACCCTGGGGCTAAGCACTTTTAGTCGGCGCGGATCAGGTCAATAATGAAGACCAAGGTGCGGCCGGACAGCGGGTGCGCACCACCGGCGGGGCCGTAGGCCTTTTCCGGCGGGATGATGAGCTTGCGGCGACCGCCCACCTTCATTCCCGGAATGCCCTCTTGCCAGCCGGCGATGAGACCGGTCAGCGGGAACTCGATGGACTGGCCACGGTCCCACGAGGAATCGAATTCTTGGTTGGTCTCGTATTCAGCGCCGACGTAGTGGACCTCCACTACGGCACCAGGCTGCGCCTCAGCACCGTCGCCGACGACGATGTCTTCTACAACAAGGTCGGTCGGCGCTGGGCCAGACTGGGCTTCAATAACAGGCTTATCCATGGGGATTATTCTCCTTGGGAAATCTAGTTTGTTCGTGCGGTCGCATTAAAAACCGAACCGAGCTGCACCTATTATAGGTGCTACCACCCGATTCGGCTTAATTAGGCAGACCGCAGAGCGCTTTATCGCTCGCTACGCGGGGTAACCTTACGCAGGGACTCGCCGGTGTAAATCTGGCGCGGACGGTTGATCTTGGTGTTGATCTCCAGCTGCTCGCGGTACTGTGCAATCCAGCCCGGCAGGCGGCCGATAGCGAAGAGGACGGTAAAGAAGTCCGTCGGGAAGCCCATGGCGCGGTAGATCAGGCCGGTGTAGAAGTCCACGTTCGGGTAGAGCTTGCGGGAGACGAAGTAATCGTCATTCAACGCAATATCTTCCAGCTTCATGGCCAGATCCAGCATTGGGTCGCCGCCCAGGTGCTCGATGATCTCGTGGGCGGTGTCCTTGACGATGGCCGCGCGCGGGTCGTAGTTCTTGTACACGCGGTGGCCAAAGCCCATGAGGCGAACGCCCTTTTCCTTGTTCTTCACGCGGTTCATGAAGTCGGTAGCGTCACCATCGTGGTTGTTCTGGATATCTTCCAGCATCTCCAGAACGGCCTGGTTTGCGCCGCCGTGCAGCGGGCCGGACAGGGCGTTAATGCCGCCGGCGATGGAGACGAACATATTGGCCTGAGCGGAACCAATCATGCGCACGGTGGAGGTGGAGCAGTTCTGCTCGTGGTCAGCGTGCAGGATAAGCAGCTTATCCAGGGCCTTAGCTACAACCGGGTCAACCTCGTACTCCTCGGTGGGGTAGCCGAACATCATGCGCAGGAAGTTCTCGCGGGCGTTCAGGCTATTATCCGGGTACATATAAGGCTTGCCCTGGGAAGCGCGGTAAGCATACGCAGCCAGCATTGGAACCTTAGCCAGCAGGCGGACGGTGGCCTTATCCAGCTGCTCTGGGTCCAGCGGGTTGAGCTGATCCTGGTAGTACGCGGAAAGAATGTTAAGGGAGGAAGCCAGCACGGCCATTGGGTGCGCGTTGCGCGGGAAGATATTGAACGCGGCCTTGAAGTCCTCATCCAACAGGGTGTGGTGGCGGATTTCGCGGTTAAAGTGGCTGAGCTCTTCCTCGTTAGGCAGGTGTCCCTTAATCAGCAGGTAAGAAACCTCATTGAACGTGGCGTTTTCCGCAAGGTCCGCGATATCGTAGCCGCGGTGGCGCAGGATGCCCTCTTCGCCGTTAATGAAGGTGATCTTGGACTCGGTGGAACCGGTGGAGGTATAACCAGGGTCGAAAGTAACGAGTCCGGTCTCGTTACGGAGCTTGGAGATGTCAAAGCCCGAGTCACCCTCGGTGGACTGCTTGATGTCCATCTCGTACTCGCCGCCTGGGTACTGGAGCACTACCTTGTTGTCTTCAGAAGCCACGGAAGTTCCTTTCTCTATGTGAAGAGTCACTATTAAGCACTAACTTAAAGAAGTTAGCTTGATACCTCTTCACACTTTAGCAAACTTTGTGACGCCGCCTACAAGTTTCGGTCACCTAAAATAACTGCCGTTCGACCGGAACTGTTCTACACTTGCACGCATGAGCACTCCAGAACTTACGCTGCCCACCGACCTCCTGCCTGCCGACGGCCGCTTTGGCTGCGGCCCCTCCAAGGTTCGCCCCGACCAGCTTGCGGCCATTGACCCCGCAGTCATGGGCACTTCTCACCGCCAGCCGGCGGTAAAGAACCTCGTAGGTTCGGTGCGAGAAGGCTTGAGCGATCTCTTCTCCCTGCCAGAGGGCTATGAGATTGTCCTTTCCCTAGGCGGCGCCACCGCCTTCTGGGATGCTGCCACCTTCGGCCTTATTGAACACCACTCCGCCCACCTCACCTTTGGCGAGTTTTCCACTAAATTTGCCAAGGCCGCTGCGGGTGCACCCTGGCTCGATGCCCCCTCCATCGTGGAGTCCCCCGTGGGCACCGCACCCGACCCGCGCGAACTTTCTGCGGAGGCGGACGTCGTCGCTTGGGCACACAATGAAACCTCCACCGGCGCGATGGCAGAAGTCACCCGCCCGCACCCCCGCAATGATCAGCAGCTGGTGGTCGTGGACGCCACCTCCGGCGCGGGTGGCCTGCCCGTGCACATTTCCGATACGGACGTCTATTATTTCTCGCCGCAAAAGTGCTTTGCTTCCGACGGCGGCCTGTGGCTCGCCGCCATGTCCCCCGCCGCACTGGAGCGGATTGAGAAAATCAACGCCTCCGAGCGCTATATCCCCAACTTCCTCAACCTGCAGACAGCAGTAGATAACTCGCGCAAGAACCAGACCTATAACACCCCAGCAATCGCCACCCTGCTCATGCTGGATAACCAGGTCCAGTGGATGAATGCCAACGGCGGCCTAGACGGCATGGTTGAGCGCACTACGGAATCCTCCACCACGCTGTATAGCTGGGCCGAATCCCGCCCGGAGACCACTCCCTTCGTCGCGGAGCCTGCGTCCCGCTCACTCGTGGTGGGCACCATCGACTTCGCCGAGTCCGTCGATGCCGCAGCGCTCGCCGCCACCCTGCGCGCCAACGGCATCCTGGACGTAGAGCCGTACCGCAAGCTGGGCCGCAACCAACTGCGCATCGGCATGTTCCCAGCTATTGATCCGGCGGATATCGCCAAGCTGACCCAGTGCGTCGACTACGTCTTGGATGCGAATTAACGCATCACCCCACAACATGCCCCGCCGCCTCGCAGGCCGCGGGGCATTTTCACGTTATAGTTGAATACATCACAGATATGTCCGCCGTCGATAGGCAAAAGGAGCGCCCTATTATGCGCGAGCTGTTCCCAGTTGACAGCGAGTCGACCGAAACCTCTTTGGTGCTGCGCACCGAAGACGGCGAAGAGTTTTTTCTCTCCATCACCGATGAGCTGCGCGAGGCCCTGCAGGGCGAGCAGGAAGAAACCCCGGAAGAGGAACCAGCGGCTCCGGCCATCAGCCTGGCCAAGCCCACCAAACCGGAACCGGTGGAAGAAACAAAGATCCGCCCGGCGGAGATTCAAAACCGCATTCGCGCCGGCGCCTCCGCGGCGGAGCTGGCGGAAGAAATGGGCGTGACCGAATCTCGCATCGAGCCCTTCGCTTACCCGGTCATGCTGGAGCGCAACCGTATCGCAGAGATCGCCAAGCAGGCCCACCCGGTCCGCGAGGACGGACCGGCCAAGCTCACCCTGTGGGAGGTTCTGGCCACCGCCTTTGCTGCCCGTGGACACTCGCTCTCCGAGTCCACCTGGGATGCCTACCGCCACCAGGGCGAGGCCTGGATCGTGCGCGTGACGTGGAAGGCCGGCCTGTCCGAGAACGAGGCCGAGTGGTCCTTCAAGCAGTCCATGTCCTCGCCTGCCACGGTGGAGGCTCGCAACTCGGTGGCCGCCGACCTGACGGACCCGGATTTCGTGCAGCCGGTACGCTCGCTGACCTCGCTGGGCAGCGGCCGCTATGACGAAGCTATCGATGGCGACCAGCCCAGCAACGTCACTGACCTCACCGCGCCAACCACCCCTCCGGAAGAGCCGGAGGAAGAGGAGTTCTTGCAGAATCCCTCGCCAGAAGAAAAGCCCACCAAGCGCCGCCGCAAGGCCGTCACCCCGCATTGGGAGGACGTGTTGCTCGGTGTTCGCTCCAATACCAAGCGCCCTAGGGACTAATCGTGGACATCTCTCACGCAGTACTCACTCTCTGGTACATCTCTCAGCCCAATGCGGAAGAGGTGTTGAAGACCGAGCCCAAGGCAGACCGCGGCTTTGGGCGGAAGTTCCTCGCCCAGCTAGATCCAACTTTCCCGGTCACACCGATTGGGCAATTCCCGCTCAACCGCTCCGCGCAGACGGATCCGAACGAGTACTACATCGGCGGCTACCCCGGCATCACCGTGGTACAAACGGTGTGTGAAGGCGACTCTGTCCTCCTCTCTCAGCTGCCGGACACGCTGCTCAACGCGGTGCCCGCCCAGCGGGTTATCGCGCTGGCAAGCAACGAGAAGGAAGGCTACGCCGGCTTTGCACTCTGGGAGGGCGGCGAGCTCAAGCGCTGCCTCTGCGCTACCCGCGAGCACCTTTATGAAGACACCGGCTTGCCCGAACCTTTCGAGGCTCCTTATTGGGCGGGCGAAAAATACGAGCCGCTCGGCGGTATTTCCCTGCCATTCGAGCCGCAGGGCATCATGGAAGCGGCCCAGGAATACTGGCTTGGCATTGAGGTCGGGTACGAGGGCCCTGATCTCGACGTCGTGGGCTACGCGGTCGATGGCCGCCCAGAGCCGAAAATCGACCCGCCGAAGCCCAAGCGGACCGTTGGCGAGCTAGCGGCGCAATCGGCCAATAAGCTGGGGCTCAACGATTACGATGACTACGAGGACCACAATGCCGAGCCGGAATCCACCGGCGAGGAAATCATCTCCACTGCCAAGCACTTGGGTTCGCTCCTTGGCAATTGGAGTGCTCAGACGTTTAGGTCGCTCAAGGAGCGCTGGCGCTCATAAAAGGAAATGGCGGCGGCGGTCGCCACATTAAGAGAATCGGTGCCAGGGGCCATCGGTATGCGTGCGCGTATATCGGTGGCCTTCATTGCGTGTTCGGTAAGGCCGGGGCCCTCCGCGCCGACGAGCATCGCCACCTTATTCAGCCCGTGCATGGCCTCGGCCAAGTGCACCGCCTGGGGGTTGGGGGTTAAGGAAATGAGGGTAAAGGAGGCGTCGGCAAGCGCCTGCAAGGAACGCTGCCAGGTAGTAAACCCGCCCTCTAAATGGGCAAAGGGCAAGCGCAGCACGTGCCCCATGGACACGCGCACCGAGCGCCGGTAGAGCGGATCCGCCGCACCGGAGCCCAGCAGCACCGCATCCACGCCCATGCCGGCGGCGTGCCGGAAGATGGCGCCGATATTTTCATGATCGCCCACGCCCTCGAGCACGGCGATAGTCTTTGCGGATTCCACGATCTCGCTCACCTCCGGCTCCGGGGCGCGGTCCGCGGCGGCGACGAGCCCGCGGTGCATATCGAAGCCGGCCACCTCCGCTAGGGTCTCGCGAGAGACCTCGAAGATGGGGCACTCGGGTTCGCCGTACTCGGAAATATAGGCCTCCACCTTCTTGGGAAAACCCACGAGGCAGCGCATGGGGAACCGGGATTCGGCCAGCCGGGAGACCACCAGCGGGCCCTCTGCAATGACGAGACCCTCGCCGGACTTATCGGATTTGTTGAGGTTCCGAATATCGTCCAGGCGAGGGTCTGTGGGGTCAGTAATCAGCATGCCCTTAGGCTAGCCGATGGCATTGGAAATCGGATCCATGCCAAAGAAAATCACGAAGAGGCCAGCCAAGAGCCACATGATCCAGTGCACGTCCTTGGCCTTGCCGGCGAAGGTGGACATGAGCGCGAAGGAGATGAAGCCCACGCCGATGCCGTTGGCAATGGAATAGGTAAACGGCATCGTCACAATGGTCAGGAAGGCGGGGATGGCGATCTCCATCTTGGTCCAGCGGATCTCGGTCAGCTGCGCGGCCATCATCACGCCGACGATAACCAGCACCGGAGAGGCCGCCTCGATGGGCACGATTTCATACAGCGGCGTCAAGAACATCGCGGCGAGGAACAGCACACCGGTCATGAGGTTGGCCAGGCCGGTGCGGGCGCCATCGGCAATGCCGGCGGAGGAATCCGCAAAGACGGTATTGGAAGAAGCAGAGCCCAGGCCGCCGGCCACGGCGCCGAAGCCTTCGACGACGAGGGCCTTCTTCATGTCGGGGAGGTTGCCGTCGGCGTCGACAAGCTTGCCTTGCTTGCCCAGGCCGGTCATGGTGCCCATCGCATCAAAGAAGTTGGTCAGCAATAGAGTGAAAATCAGCAGCACCGTGGAGACCACGCCGATCTTGGTAAAGGCGCCCACCAGGTTCACATCGCCCACGATGGACAGATCCGGAATGCCGCCGAGCGCCTCCGGCTTCACGGGCGCGGCCATGCCCCAATCCTCGGAGCCGGTAAACGCCTGGATAATAAACGCGATGATGGTGGTCAGCACGATGGCGATGAAGAGCCCGCCCGGCACGTTCCGAATGACCATGAAGGAACAAATAATGAGGCCGATGACAAAAACCAGCGCCGGCCAGGTAGAAATCGAACCATTGATGCCCAGCCCCACCGGTACGGTGGTATTCGCAGCGTCCGGCACGCGGGTGACAAAGCCACCATCCACGAGGCCAATCATGGCGATGAACATGCCGATGCCCACGCCCATCGCTGCCTTCATGGACTGCGGGATGGCGTCAAAGACGGCGGTGCGGAAGCCGGAGATGGCCAGCAGGACGATGATGATGCCCTCGATGACCACCAGGCCCATGGATTCCTGCCAGGTCAGCCCGCTGGTGGCGACCATGCTCACGCCCACGAAGGTATTCATACCCAAGCCTGCGGCCATGGCAAAGGGGTACTTGGCAATCGCGCCGAAAAGGATGGACATGACGCCGGCCACCAGCGCGGTGGCGGCGGCGACCTGTGGCACGCCCAGCGCGTAGCCTTCCGCGTCCTCGGTAGTACCGAGGATGAGCGGGTTCAAGAGGATGATATAGGCCATGGCGAAGAACGAGACCGTTCCCGCGCGTAGCTCGGTTCCAATGGAGGAACCACGTTCAGAGATATGGAAATAGCGATCGAGAGTGGCTTTCAACGCCTGCGCCTTTCACGTACAGCGAGTCTTACGCCATAAGTGTGCTGCCTTAATCCTCGATTTCAAAATCCTGGAAGATGGGCTTTTCATCATCGAAGGCCACTTCCGGGGTCTTTTCTTCCCGCACGCGCGTCTGCGAATGCGCACCGCAGCCATAGCGCGAGTGCACCACCCGGCCGTCTGCCGAGTACTCATTGGCGCAGACGCCGTAGTTGTCCATCAGCTGCACATAGAACGCACAGGTGCGGCATTGCAGGCGCGCCTTGGCCGCCATATCCGTATTTGGGCCGAACTCGGTGCGCCAGCGCTTCTTGGCGTCTTCCAGGCCGGACGTGGATAGGTTATCCCCGTCCAGGCGGGAATCATCTACGGCCGGTGGCATCAGGTCTCCGGGGCCGAGGTCACCGGGGCGCACGCGGTCCTCATAGGGCACCCATTCCGGCGGCTGCAGGGCCTCCCCGCCCGGCACCAGCGCTACCTCATTGACGGTGACGTAGCGCGATCCCTCCGCGCAGGCGAGCACCGCCTGCCATTCCCAGCCGGGGTATCCAGGCATTTCTGCTTCAAATCGGTGGGTAGCAACGTTTCGGCCCATCCCGGCGACGCCGATATGCTTGCCGACGCCCCCTTCCCCCACCTCATCCAACGCCTCGCGCGCGATGCGCACGGCGCGGGAATCGATCAACGGATTTGCTTTTCGCTTACTCACGCCCCTCATTATTCATTATGGAGCGCACCCGGTGGTACATATGGTGCATGTCGTTTCTTTCCCGCGCCGCCTGCATTCTCCTCCCCTGCACGCTCGTTGCCTGTTCCTCTACCCCAGCTGAACCCGAAGTAGAACACCTCTCCGTCGAGGTTCTCGGCACCGCTTCCCTGCCGCCCAATTCCTTTACGCAGGGCCTCGAAACCGATCCGGACGGCAACCTGCTCCTGGGCACCGGCCAATGGGGAGAATCCCGCCTGGAGCGCTTCTCCCCCGAAACCGGCGAAACCTTGGCCGAAACACGCCTGGATAGCCGCTACTTTGGCGAGGGCATCACCCAAACCGGCGATTCCATCTGGCAGCTGACCTGGAAGTCCGGCCAAGCCCTGAAATACGACCACGACCTGCGCCAAATAGATACCGCCACCTACTCGGGCGAGGGCTGGGGCCTGTGCAATACCGGCGAGGATCTCCTCCTGTCCGATGGCTCTGCGACCCTGCGGCACATGGACCCAGAGACCTTCGCGGAGCGCTCCACTACCGACGTCACCCTAGAGGGAAAGCCCCTCGAAGACATCAATGAACTCGAGTGCGTAGGCGACGCCGTCTACGCCAATGTCTGGATGGATGACAATATCTACCGCATCGATCCCTCCACCGGCCGAGTGACCGCCGTAATCTCTACCGACGCGATTGATAAGTCTCGCTATACCAACCCCGATGATGTCCTCAACGGCATCGCACACATCACAGACGATGAGTTCTGGCTTACCGGCAAGCGGTGGGAAGAACTCTTCCACGTTCGAGTAAGGTAAAGGCCCATGGCAACCCGTAAGGAAGCAAGGAAAAAGTCGCTGCTGCAGATCTTGGCCCTCATCGTGGTCGTGGCGGTCATCGTCGCCGCCGTAGTGATCTTCCAAAATTGGTGGAACCAGCGCCCGGGTCCCGATCCCCGCGACATCAAGGTCACCGCCTCCGTGGGCGATAAGTCCATCGACGTCGCCCCGTACATTACATGCGAGCCCGGCACCGAGTGCCCGGAAGGCGAGGTCCCGAACCTCACCGTGGGCGATGATGACACCCTCAAGCTCGATATTCCCGAAGAAATCTCCGACCACGAGTGGAAGATTCTTTCCATCTACGATGACCCCGCCGCCAACGATGAAACCGCACACGGCGCAAACGAGACCACCGAGGTATCGATCCCCGGCTCGGTAGACCCCATCAAGGCCTCTACCGGCAAGCGCCCCCGCCTCAAGGTGGTGGAGATTTCCTCCATGATGATCGGCACCGATGACAACGGCGACGAAACCCCCTTGGCCACCGTGTGGTCGCTGACCACGATGACCGATAAAGAACGAGAAGCCTCCGCGGAGGAATCCACGAAGGCTTCTGGTTAGCTATCCAAATCCTTCGCGATAGCGCGGAGGATTTCTGCTACCTGGCGCCCAGTCTTTCGCTCCGGGTAGCGGCCGGAATTGAGCACCGGCTGAATCTGCGACTCCAGCAAGGTCATTACGTCAGAGACCATGCTGCCGAGCTCTTCCGGCTTGCGGGCCGGCGTGCGGCGACGCGGCTTATCCAATACCTTGACCCGCAGCGCCTGCGGACCGCGGCGCCCGGCCGCGAAATCGAAGTCGATGCGCTGGCCGGGGAACAGTTCCTCTACTCCCTTGGGCAGCACGTTGCGGCCAACATAGACGTCTTCATCGCCCGGGTTGCTGACGAAACCGAAACCTTTCTCGGCGTCATACCACTTCACTTTGCCAATAGGCATAGGTACCCACCTCTTCTCTAGGGGAAAATCTATATTTTAGCCGCCTGGTCAAAACAACAGAAGTCGCGCACTCTAATGCGACACACCCGCTCTACATGACACAGATCACACATTGGCGCCCACCTGCGGAGATAGCCCTTCACTCACCACATTTGTCTCATTTCTTTCCCATTTAGTGCCCATAACGTGACACTTTCGTTATAAACCGCTACGCTGTCCCCCAGACACTTAAGAGCCGTTAAGAAAGTTGCCCTCGCCCGCCCTTTCTTTTTGGTACATATTTTTTGCACTTAATGCGGGCACACAGAGAGGACTAACTACATGGGACGCCACTCCGCTAAGAACCGTATGGCCGCTAAGTTCACCGCCGGCACCGTCGCTTTCGGCGCCGCCGCTGCCATCATGGCACCGACCGCATCCGCTGCCCCAGATTCCGACTGGGACCGTCTGGCACAGTGCGAGGCCGGCGGCAACTGGCACATCAACACCGGCAACGGCTACCACGGCGGACTGCAATTCAACCCGCAGACCTGGCAGGCCAATGGTGGCGGCCAGTTCGCTGCTACCGCTGACCAGGCTACCCGCGAGCAGCAGATTGTCGTCGCCGAGCGCGTGCTTGCTTCCCAGGGCTGGGGCGCATGGCCGGCTTGCTCCGCTTCCCTCGGCCTGAACTCCGCTCCGACCCAGCGCACCGCTCCGTCCGCTGCCCCTAAGGCTCCGGCCCAGGCACCGGCACCGGTCAAGCAGGCTGCCGCTCAGAAGTCCGACGAGCTGGCTGTTGATGCTCTGTACAACACCATCAAGGACGCCGCTAACTCCTACGGCTTGGCACTTCCTCCGCAGTTCACCGAGCTGTACAAGGCTAACCGCCACGACTTCAACAACTTCTACTCTGCCAACCGCAACGTCATCGACCCGATTGCGCAGATGATTGAGAACATCACTCGCTAAGACATAGCGATAAAGGGCCCATTGCTATTGCAATGGGCCCTTTTTGTATGACAGAAAAATCCCCGCACCAAGGCGGGGAAATACTCTAGCGATTAATGCGAGTATAAGGGTGAACGTAGTTCAGCTTCTCTGCCGGCATCGGCAAGATCAGATCATCGCCGTAGGGGCTGGACGCACCAGCAAAAGGCGCAGAGATTTCCGTGATTGCGTGCTCGCGATTTTCGTTCTTCGGCCAAGCCGGGGAAACGTGACCCTTCTTCTGATTCGACATAGCCCTTATTATTTCAAACCTTGCGCAAAAACGTAACTCAAACGATAACTAAACTGGGGTGACATCATGACTCAGTCCTCCCACCTCCCGCATTTCCGCACGTGGCTAGCTTCCCTTGAGGAAGAAGAGCTCGCCACCATCCTTCGCAACCGGCCGGATGTACTTAATCCGCTACCCCCGAGCATCGCCGCGCTCGCTACCCGCCTGCTCCTGCGCACCTCCATCGCTCGGGCTCTCATGAACTGCACTGCACGGCAGCTTGCGGAAATTGAAGACATCGCGCGCCGCGGAGGAGAACTCGAAGAGGTAGAAGACCTTAATCCGGATATCACCCGCCAGCTCAAGGAACGCGGCCTGGCCTACGGCAACATCCTCATCCCACCCGAGGTCATGCCTGCCCTTCCCACGGGCTGGTCCCTCCTCGACCAGGTCCAGGTCAGCCCGGAGGACATCGCCGAGCTGCCGAACGAAGAACGGAAGGTTCTCGAGACCCTGTCGCGTTCCAATGGCCTGGGCACCACGCGGGATGCGGCCATCGATGCGGATCCGGGCCGGCCGATTCCGCGGCTCATCGCCAAGCAGCTGCTCCAGCGCGTGGACGCCACCACCGTCCGCCTGCCGCGGGCCGTGCACCTTGCGCTCAACGGCAAGCCCACCGCACCAATCCCAGTAGAGGGAATCACCGAATTCCCCGCCCCTGATTCCAAGGCCGATGATGCCGGCACCGCGGCCGGGCTATCCGCCGTGCGCGGCATGCAGCGCGTCATTGACGCCCTAAGCGCGCGGCCGATAGAGCTGCTCAAGGACAAGACCGTCGGCGTTCGCCAGCTCACCAACCTGAGCAAAACTCTCCACGTCGATGAGGAGGAGCTACGCCGCCTCATTGAGCTCGGCATGACCGCCCGCCTGCTCAGCCGCGGCGAGCCGAAAAACTTCGAGGGCAATTTCCTCGCGCCAACGGAGCTAGCCCAGGCTTGGCTCGATGCGGGCCTCGCAGAAAAATGGCAGGTCCTGCTCGAGGCGTGGACTGCTTCCCCATGGACCAAGGAAGGCCGCACGCTAGCGCACACTAATGACCGGCTTCCTAGCTTCAGGGACAAAGTCCTGCAGGTCTACCTGCGCGGGGCGAAGCCCACCTTCGAGGAGTCCCTGCGCTTCCACTTTCCGCTCTTTGCCACGCACACTTCGGACGAGACCATCGCCGAACTCCGCGCGGAAGCCGAGTGGATCGGCGCCATTGCCCTTGAGCGCCCCACCAGCGTGCTTATCGACGGCCCCGAAGCCGCCGCCCGCCTCACCCCCGACACAGTCGATTACTTTCTCATCCAAGCGGATATGACCGTCTTGGTTCCCGGCCCGCTCGATCCGGAGACCCACCAGCGACTCGAATCAGTCGCCGATCTCGAGTCCCCTGGACTGGCCAGCGTCTACCGCATCTCGGACGCTTCCCTGCGCCGCGGGCTCGATCGTGGCATGACTGGGGAGGAAATCCAGGCCTTCTTCGCAGCCCACGGGGAGGTACCGCAGACGCTGGAGTTCCACATCGGGGACGTCGCCAAGCGCCATGGCACCCTGCGCTCCGGCCCGGCGCTGTCCTACCTGCGCAGCGAGGACCCGGCTCTCCTCCAAATAGCGCTCAAGGCCGCGCCCTTGCGCCTGCTCGCGCCCACCGTCGCGGTGTCCCAATTGCCGGTGCACGACTTGCTGGAGCGCCTGCGCGAGCACGGACTTTCCCCTGCCGCAGAGGACGAGAACGGTGCCAGCCTTAACGTCGCGCCCGAACCAGCTACCCTGCCGACCCCGACTGCCCGCCGAGCTACTGCCTCCCCGGATATTGCGAAGGCCATGCGCACCCTGCGCGACGACGCCGCCCCTACTACTCCCAGCCTCGACATAGTCCACGCCGCCGCGCGCACTGCCCGGCCGATCACCATCGGCTATGCGGATAAGAACGGCAACGAAAAGAAACGCACCGTCACCCCGCTGACCGTAGCGGGCGGGCAAATCGACGCTCGCGCGGCCGATGGCTCTACCATCCGGTTTCCCTTGCACCGAATCACCTCCGTTACGCTGGAGCCATGAATGGACCATTGATTGTGCAGTCGGATAAGACCGTCCTGCTCGAGGTGGATCACGCCCAGGCCGCTGAGGCCCGCGCCGCGCTCGCTCCCTTTGCGGAGCTCGAGCGCGCCCCCGAGCACGTGCACACCTACCGCATCACCCCGCTCGCGTTGTGGAATGCCCGCGCGGCCGGGCACGACGCCGAGCAGGTCGTCGACGTCCTGGAAAGCTACTCCCGCTTCCCAGTCCCCCAAGCCCTGCTTGTCGACGTCGCCGAAACCATGTCCCGTTACGGCCGTGTCCGCCTCCACGCCCACCCGGCCCACGGTCTCATCCTCGAGTCCGATGAGCCGCCCATCCTGGAAGAACTTACCCGCGGCGCTACCGGAAAACTCCTCGGCGCCCGCATCGACGAGAACTCCATCGCCGTCCCGCCCTCCGAGCGCGGCCGCCTTAAACAAGCCCTCCTCAAGGCCGGTTGGCCGGCCGAGGATCTCGCCGGTTACGTCGATGGCGAGTCCCATCCCATCGCTCTCAATCACGACGGCTGGCAGCTGCGTGACTACCAGCAGTACGCCACCGAGGCCTTCTGGTCCGGCGGCTCCGGCGTCGTCGTACTGCCGTGCGGCGCTGGAAAAACCATCGTCGGCGCGGCTGCGATAGCCAAGGCGGAATCCACAACGCTCATCCTGGTCACCAATACCGTCGCCGGCCGCCAATGGCGCGACGAGCTCCTGCGCCGCACCACCCTGACCGAAAACGAAATCGGCGAATACTCCGGCGAAAAGAAGGAAATCAAGCCCATCACCATCGCCACCTACCAGGTGGTCACCCGCAAGACCAAGGGCGAATACCGCGCCCTCGAGCTCTTCGATTCCCGCGACTGGGGCCTCATCATCTACGACGAGGTCCATCTCCTTCCCGCCCCGGTGTTCCGCATGACGTCGGACCTTCAATCGCGGCGTCGGCTAGGGCTTACCGCTACCCTCGTGCGCGAGGACGGCCGCGAGGGCGACGTCTTCTCCCTCATCGGCCCCAAGCGCTACGACGCCCCATGGAAAGAACTCGAGATGGCCGGCTATATCGCCACCGCCGAATGCATCGAGGTCCGCGTGGATATGGACGCCGAGGAACGCATGCTTTATGCCACCGCCCAACCTCGCGACCGCTACCGCATCGCCGCCCAAGCCGCCGCCAAGCTCCATGCGGTGGACAAGATCCTGGCCCGGCACCCACAGCAGGCGCTCATCATCGGCGGTTATGTCGACCAGCTCAAAGAGCTCGGCGCGCATCTCGACGCCCCCGTTATCGACGGTTCCACCTCCACCGCCAAGCGCGAGCGCCTCTTCCAACAATTTCGCGACGGCACACTTCCTGTTCTCGTGGTGTCCAAGGTGGCCAATTTCTCCATCGATCTTCCCGAGGCAGCCCTAGCCATCCAGGTCTCCGGTACCTTCGGCTCCCGCCAAGAGGAGGCCCAACGCCTCGGCCGACTGCTGCGCCCCAAGGAAGAGGAAGCCCTCTTCTATTCGCTGGTCACCCGCGATAGCCTCGATGCGGACTACGCCGTGCACCGCCAGCGTTTCCTCGCCGAGCAGGGATATGCCTACCGGCTTATCGACGCACTAGACTTGGAACAATGAAAATCTTCAAGTTCGACGTAGACGAGTCCTTTGCCAAGGCCAATAACGAGCTCTTGCGCGATTCCAACCGCCTTCGCATCTCCGGCCTCGTGCTGGGCATCCTGCTCATCATCGGCGGCGCGGCCATCTGGTGGGGATTTTCCTGGGGCATTACCATCGGCCTCGGCATGATCCTTTTCGGAATCATGGTGGCCATCGTCGGCTTCGCCGCCGCCCGTAAAGTCGGCACCGCCCAGCAACTCTATGACTCCTATCCCCTCGCTCCGGCTGTCATCGCTGAGGTTAACGAGCGCGACATGGTCCTGCTCGCCCTAGTCAACACCAACGTGGATCCTTCCCTGCCTCCCCGCTGGGCTGCATGCTTGCGCACCGTGACCGCCATCCCCGGCACTCAACGCACGGTAGGCACCAAGGTTCCCGTCGCCGCTGTGTCCGGCCGCGCGGACAACAACCACTGGCAGCAAATCACCCCTATGCCCATCGCGTGGGGTACCCCAGACGCCGAAACCGTCACCATTGCCCGGAAAGCCATCCCCCAAGATCAGTGGCAGCGTCTCGAGCGCGCCCGCAAGCGCCTTTCCGACGTAAAAGCTACGAAGTTCGACCTCCTAGTTCTCTAGGGCTCCACAAACCTTTCTGGATAAAGCATTACTTCTAGGAGCGGGTCCGGCCACTTGTTGAGAACTATCTGGGCGACCTCTTCCTCCCTTTCGGGGAAATGATCCCTCGCTAGTTCCACCCAGAATTGCCCGCAGGACCGCGCCTGCCAATCTGGATCAGATTCGGTTCCACGCTTCGCGTACTCCCACGCAGCGTCATACTCACCGATTTCTTCTAAGGCTTTAGCTGCCTCTTCGAAATAAACCGCGTAGCTACCCTCAGCCAGGTGTGTACGAATGATTGCTTCGACGTCTTGATCTAAAACCGCAAAGCGCTTCTCCATATACTTGCGGCGGATAACATCTGCGTTTTCCGCCCAAGCGCGCACCCGAGCCAGGCCGTCTTCTCCGAGGACCGTTGAATATGCAACAGGGTCAAGATCGAAATAATCAACCCCGTTGCTCTCATGGAAATCAATGAACCACTCGGCCAGCTCCATTGGCGCAGGCTTGGCGCGCTGTGCGCTCTTAGCATGGAGCTCGATAAGCTCTTCAACAACCTCACTTAACATGCCAAGTGAGTCATCCGCATTGGCTATCACATCTACGGCAATCTCCAGCGCTTCTTGCACAACGGAGAATACTTGGGCTGGATCCTCCGAAGGGTCCTCCACGGCAAAATCGAGCACGCCAATTCCATTTTGCATTTTCAGTGCACGTCTAGCTGCCCGGTCCTCATCAAGAAAGGATCGGGTCCTACTCTGAAAAAATGGCAAGGCGATGGCAGCCAGTGAGCTCATCAGTTCGGCCTCCTCGGTAGGCTGTCAGCCCATTCTAACGGCGTCCGCTAATCTTCGGAGGTCTTCCTTTCTGTTCGTTGTTGTTGGTGTGTGAGGTATTGGGCCCAGGTGTGGTTCCAGTGGGTGTGGTGTGTAGCTAGTGGTCCGGTGGGGTGGTCTAGTTGGTAGGTGCCGTCTCGGTGTAGCCAGGCGATGGTGCCGGTGATGGGGTCGAGGATGTAGTGGATTCTGCGGTCGGTTTTGATGTTGTGGTGGTGTTGGCAGAGGTTGACTAAATTATCTGGGCTGGTTGGCCCGCCGAGGTGGTATTCGATGCGGTGGTCGAGTTGGCATCTAGTGGCGGGGACGGTGCAGCCGGGCCAGCGGCAGGTAGCGTCTCTGCCTTGGGTGTAGGCGCGGATGTCGGTGTTGGGGGTGTAGGAGTCTGTTTCGTCGGCGTTGAGTCGGCGGATGAAGGTGTTGTCTGTGGGGGCGTGGTTGAGGTTTATCCAACCTGCACCGGGGTGAAAGACGAGGTTGGTGTCGGGGTTGGTGGTGAACGTGTTGATGGCAACACTGGTGTGGGTGTCTTCGAGGATGAGGTCGATGAGTGCTTGTGCTGCGGTGGTGGTGGTCTGGTTGGTGTAGGCGTCGATGTGGCGGGCGATGATGGTGGCGGTGGCACTATCGCAGGTTAGCGATAGTGTGGTGGTGTTATCGGGGTTGTAGTTGATGCGCAGTCGTGGTTCGGGTTT
Source organism: Corynebacterium sp. MSK074 (assembly GCF_030229735.1). Lineage (NCBI taxonomy): Bacteria > Bacillati > Actinomycetota > Actinomycetes > Mycobacteriales > Corynebacteriaceae > Corynebacterium > Corynebacterium sp. MSK074. The sequence continues at coordinate 2,263 of NZ_JASPIX010000019.1, read as the reverse complement.
GTGTTCTTTGTCTTCGGGGCGCAGGTGGGTATCGATGAAGGTGCGGATAAACCGCCGCAGGTCGGCGTCCGTGGGTACTGTTTGGTTGGGTGTGGTGGGGGAGAGGAAGTCTGCGAGTGCGGCGTCGATGGCTTCAAGATGCTCTGGGTTATCTTCAAGCCTGTTGAGTTCGCGATCGATGATGCGCAGTTTGATCAGGTCGAGTATCCAGTGCTGGCCTTGGACTTCGGTGACTAGGGGTAGTTGGCGCATGCGGAAGTGGGCGCGCAGGAAGCCTAGGAGTTTGTTGTAGGAGATGCCGAGGTCTTTGGCGAGGCTGGTCAGGCTAAGATCGACGTCGTCGTCTAGTTGGGGGAGGATGGCTCGGTAGAGGAACCAGGAGGTTTTGCGTGTGTAGGTGCCGGCTTTGCCGATGTGGTTGCCGGGTGCGTTGGTGGTGTAGAACGCTTCCGGCACATCACCATCGTCTAGGGGGTCAGCGTCGAGGTGGTCGCTGATGAGGAGGGTGTCTGGGTAGTCGAGGGTGGTATCTGGTTCGGGAGGGGCAAGTGTGGCAGTCATGGACGGGGCACTCCAGAAGAAAAGAACAGGGTTCGTATGTGTTTTCTAACGAGTGCCTTTATAGTATCTCTACTGGTGGACATCTGCCTCGGGTGGGGGTGTTTATGTTCGAATAGGATACCCTAAATCCGCAGGGATCCCCAGAGTCGCACCACAACCGGCAGCGGGGGTAAAAGCAAAGGTTTAGGGTTGGGCGGCGTCGGCAAGCTGGTTGCGAATTTCAGGGCAGTCAGCAAACTTCCGCTGTAGGCGACCTAAGAAGTCCTCAAATGAAGCCGGGTCAGCTGCCTTCTGAACTTTCCCGAGCAACCCATACGCTTGGTCGCGACCATAGACATTTTGTGTTTCCAGCTTGTCCTCAATGAGTTGCATAAGAACGGGAATGGTTTCGACCGGCAGGTGCGGAAGAAGTAGTTCTGCCACATTGCGTTGGAGCCCGGCGTCCGAGGCTGTCGCCCATGCTCGTTGCGGATCGCGTAGGCACTGATACTGAAACATTGCAAGATCCCAGGGCTTATCGCGCAGCCGAGCCTCGATGTGCTCCACTGCGCTATCCCCCACCGCCGCAAAAAGACCTTCCGCCGTCGAAAGCCGTGGAAACGCATCGAATACTCGCTCATTGACGTAAGGGCTGCGGTGAGGAAAGTGGACGTCGGTAATCGCGGCCCAACCACCAGCAATGTTGAACGTTTCCTCAGCGGGGAGGATTCGCATCGCTTCTTCCGAGTACGTGTAAGCAAGGTCGAACCGGCCGATCTCCGAAAGCCCGCTAATGAGCTGCTCGTATCCGTCCGTGTGGGTACGAAATACCTCCTCGACAGAACCGGAAAGCACCGCTAACCGACGACCGACATACTCACCCTGCGCACGCTCGCGCAGCTCTTTGAGGCCTTCAGGCCCTAAAGCCTGCGCGTACTGTACGGGGTCGATATAAACCTGCTCCGCATACGGCGACTCGAGAACGCCCAAAAGCCACTCGGCTAAGCGCAGCCCGTCAACCTGGGCCAATTGGGCGGCCTGAGGTAGTTCCTGGGCCAAGCGTTCCGCGCTCCAGATCACGGACCCAACTGGATCATTAACCAGCGGCAACTGTAGCAGAACCTCTTCTAGCGCCCGTTGTGCGACCGGGAAGATATCGTAAGGCTCTATTGACTTGACGCCTTGGCTGGTCAGGTGTTGAGGCTCATCAATTGCCACATTCAAAAGCACACCCGCCTGCCACACCTGGTCGGCATAAGCCCGTGAATCGTCGGGGTCAGTCAGATTCAAACCTGAGGGGTTTACAAGGGTGTTGGTTGCTTCGTCAAACGTCTGCACTACTTCTGGCATTCCTTTAGATCCGCGAGAAACTCCTTCAGCGCTTCCGTGAGCTCCCATATCTGGTTACGCTCCTCCTCAAACATGCGGTCAACGAGGAAATCCACGCCGGCCAAATCATCCGGATGCAGGCTGTCCAAGTAAGCCAGCAGCTTATCGACGCCTTCGAGGCCAAGAATTCCTTGCTCGACCTGGTCCACCACATAAGAAATTTGCTTTTGGTCCATGGTGAGGAGAATAGCAAAACATAAAAAGAAGGAGACGGTGTCTAACCGTCCCCTTCTTAGTGTTGGTGTATTTAGTTATGTTTTTGTTGTTTGGTGTCGGCGGTGACTTACTCTCCCACAACCTCCCGGTTGCAGTACCATCAGCGTGTGCAGGCTTA
>NZ_JASPIX010000018.1:0-25692 GCF_030229735.1 Corynebacterium sp. MSK074 | reverse complement strand
ACGTGCTCTCAAAGAAAATGCTCCCCACTAGTTGTTGGCAACTGATTTCTCAGTCCAACTAATGGGGAGCAGTTCATGTGTGGGGGCGGTTTTCGCTTTGTGGGGAGCCGGTCGTTCCGCCGACCCGCCGCCCGGAAGTGCATCGTCAAGCAGCATTTTCTTAGGTCCGCACTTATTTATAGCCGGGGATGAGTCTTGTGCGGGTGTGGGACTAGGAGTCTTGTAAATAGGAAATATCTATAGGAAAATAGTTTAACAAATCTGTTGCAACGTGGCTTAGGTAACGCTAACCTAACTTGAAAGTTGCCTTCGGGTCTACCGGAAAATCCGATGAAAAGAGCTGAAAGGCAACCTCAGGAAACCGACTTTAAGGAAAAGGGATGTCAGTAAAAAGGGGCGCGCGGTCATTTATCGCTGCCGCTATCTGTGCCGGATTGGTTCTGTCAGGCTGCTCGTCGAAGGATTCAACCGATGAAGCGGCAACAACCTCCGAAGTTGCAGAGGACGTGACCATTGAGCACGCCCGCGGTACGGATACGTATCCGGTCAATCCGCAAAATGTGGTTGCAGTGGGGACGGCCGTTGATAACCTGCTGGAACTTGGAATTAAACCAGCAGCTGTTGTGCAGCATAGAATAGACAAGAATTCGCCTTGGCGTGAAGAGAAGCTCGATGGCGTCAAGGTAATCGATCAGACAGATTTCAAAACTCTGCCACAAGAACAAATCGCGGCAATCGAACCCGACTTCATCGTTGGTGACTACTGGACAATTTCTGAGGCTAATTACAAGGAATTGTCTGCAATCGCACCGACTCTCGGCGGAATCTCCGATAAGGGAGAGGGCATCGGCTGGGAATCTCAGCTAGAAGCATTGGGCAAGATCTTCAATAAGGAATCCGAAGCGAAGAAAGCCATTGAAGAGGATCAAAAGCGTTTCTCCGACGTGAAGGAAAAACTGCCTAACCTCTCCGGTAAGACCGGCATTGTTTCCCAATTTGCCCAGGGATCCTTTGGTGCCGTTGCTGACCCCGAGGATCCAGGTGCCTCCTTCATCTACGATCTGGGCATGAAGTTCCCGGACAAGCTGACGGACGGATCCGTTCCAGTTGATAAGGGCCGCGTCACGCTTTCTCCGGAAAACGTGTCCTACCTGGCCGCTGACTTTATGGTTATTTATAACCGCGACGGCTCAATCGAAGAATTTGAAAACATTCCGGGATACAAAGATCTTCCGCAGGTGAAATCCGATGCGACTCTTGCCGGTGATTCAGCCATCGTTGCCGGACTCAACAACCCGACGAGCTTGAGTCGAGCTTGGGTGCTGGATAAGACGATGCCGACGCTGGAAAAAGTTGGAAAGTAGTCAAGGTCCGCACAACTCCGATGCCTGCTAGGTGGGGCTTACTCCACTGCGGCAGGTAGTCGCCAACGCCTTCCGATTTATCGGAAGGCGTTCTCTTCAATGGACTGTATCCAAGGTAGTGGTGCGTCCGTTCTTGCCCTTCCGAAACCGAAAACCTGGCCTCACGCTTCCCGCATATTCGTCCATCGGTGCAGCACGATGACTGCATTAAAGGTATGTAGGTGAGCTGGAAAATGCTTGGCGCTGGGAGAGGCGTTCAAAGCACCAGCAAAAAATTAATAAGAAAATAGGCCATCGAACAAAGTGAATTAAAAGCCATCTAGACCGAGAGGGGAATGGTCTCAAATATGCCAAGGAACAGCCGGAGCAGGGAAATTTATCCAATTTCTTACCGGGAATTATATGTGGAAAACATCGAAGATATATCGCCAGCCATGCGGCGTATTACGCTTAGCGGGGAACAGCTCCAGGAGCATGAACGCGATGGTATTTCCGTTCCTTCATTGTTAAGCCATGGTTTTGATGACGATGTTCGGCTCATCTTCCCAGATCCGGAAACTGGAGAGCGGCCGCACCCAATCGCCCAAAACGATGGTAACCTCTTGTGGCCAGAAGCCGTTAAGAATCTATTCCGCACATACACGGTTCGCTACTTTGACGCTGTAAACGGGCGATTAGCAATTGATTTTGCGCGCCATGGTGAGGGCTTGGCCGAAAACTGGTCACAGAGTGTCCGCATCGGGGACCCCATTTTTGTGGCAGGCCCGAAGTCGTGTGCACAGTTACCCACGCACACCGATTGGCTTTTGTTGGCAGGAGACGAGACTGCGCTCCCAGCCATCGGCCGCTGCCTGGAATCGCTCCCGTCTGGGCATGATGCGATTGCGGTGGTAGAGGTTCCGACAAGCGCTGATATTCAAGACTTAGATATTCCGGATTCAGTACAGATCCACTGGGCGATACGTGACCAGGGCGAGGGCTTCGTAGAAAAGGCTAGTGCGCTCTTTGAAGAGAGCGCTGATTCACAGTTGCCTAATGGCGAAGCATACGTGTGGGCGGCGGGGGAGGCCTCCCGGCTGAAAACACTGCGACGTTTGTTCAAGGTTTCTGGAATTGCCCCTGAGCATCAGGAGATTACAGGATACTGGCGGCGCACTAGCCGGAAAGGCGGCAAAGAAAGCGCAACGAGCAGTAGCAATAGTGTCTTGCACAATATCCACGATTTGGCTGAGCTGAATTCAGCCTTTGCGCTCCGCACTGCCGTACGTTTAGGCCTATTCCAAGAGATCGATGCGGGTGCCAATACTGTTCCTGCCCTCGCTGCTGCAACAGATCTTCACGAGGAGGCGTTGCGGAGGTTTATCCGTTACCTGGCGGCTCTTGAACTTGTCGAAGTTAGCGAAACCACCCTCGCCTTGACCGCAATGGGAACGGAACTGGCGGACCCAGATTCAAATGTGGTGCGTTGGCTAAGCGGGCCCGCGCATCTTGAGGCGATGGCGCTGATGCGCCTTGAACACAGCCTTCGTACCGGTGAGTCGGCACCGCAAGGCGAAAGGGGTTTGCCATGGTCAGAATATGTGAGCCGTGACCCACAACTCGCCGCCGAGCGCTTTGAGCAAAAGAATGTGAGCGCTGGGTGGACTGCTCCATCCGCTGCACAGGCGCTGCAGCAGCACTTGGATGACACCGCTCGTGTTCTCATCATTGGCCAGGGAGGTGCAGTATATGCGGATGAAATTCTCCGGCGATGTGAGCAGGCCCAGAGCCGGATTATTACCGATGCGCCCTCGGAAGCAGTACTAGGGGAAATCGCAGGAGTTTCTCGTGAACGATGTGAAACGAGTGGCGACGGAAGCGGCTTCAACCCTACCGAGGCGGACTATGCGTGGGCAACTGATGTAATTTTCATTGATCCCTGGAGCGTCTTTGGTGGCAATGAGGTGGCTGCCCAATTAGGCCGGGCAACTCACGGGGATGCGTTCCGTCGGGCCTATATCCTTTCTGAGGTTCTCGAGGAAACCGGCGGCGATGAGCATTCCTATGAAGAGGACATGGTGAGGCTTTCGATGTTCGGCACCAAGGTGCCGACTCAGGACGATGTCAGCGCTGCTACCGCTGATAGCGGCACTTTAATTTCTTCAGCCACGGCTGTTGGCTGGGGCAAACACCTTTTCGTCCTGGAAGCAGAAGCGAATTCCTAAAGAAGAACCTCGGTAGGCCAAAATCCCCAAGCTTAACCTTTCATTTGCGGACCACGGTCCCGCGCGGGAGCCGGGTGGCTGTGGTTGCCATAAGCGTGGTGGACACGGTGAAGTAAGCGAACGTTGTTCAGCCGACTCCGTGGGCGAGAGCCTTTTCGACCGCGACGTTGTGTTGGCGCGGCGGCGGAATGCCCAAAACAACCGCGTTTGTCCACTTTTCGGCTCGATTTTTGGCGAAACGCGGTTGTTTTGAACAACCCGAGGCTCAGCCGTATCTCTCACTGAAGGGAGGGACACCGAAATCACAAAAGAGCCTTCCGGTTTTCCAATTCCGGTTCCCCGTGCACGCACCTTAACTTTCTGGAACGCTAGGATAGGAGAAAATAGATCTAGTTAAGGAGTACAAAGCAATGGCTAAAGAAACTGCACGCGCCCTTGGCCACGAAGTAGACGTGGACCGCGAGAAGTTTACCTACCTGGCATCCACTGATGCCGAGGGCAACAAGATTGAATCCGGCAAGGCTGCGGCAGCGGGAGCTGGGGCCGCAGGAGCTGCAGCTGCTGGAACTGCTGCTGCCGACGCCGCCGTAACGGCGAACACAGATGAGCAGAATGATGCCGCGACCCAGAGCGATTACGAGCCAAAGAACCACGTCGTTACCGGCGCTGAGGAAGAGCACGTCGGCACTGCGGCGGAGCAGCCCGATCTGCAAGAACAGTTGGACGAGGATAACGCGGACTATGAGCCCTTACAGCATGTGGTGGGCGAGGCCGAGCAAGAGCACATCGGCACCGCGCCGGAGCAGCCGGAAGAGAATGCGGAAGATGATGAGCGCGATGACTTTGATGACCTGAAGGACAAGGTCACCGAGGCCGGCAATGTCGTCGAAGAAGCCATCAACCGCGCGAAGGACTTTGTAGAAGACAAGGCCCAGGAGTACCAGGAAGGATCTGGTAAGAAGGGCGGTTTCTTTGACCGCGTGAAAGACGTTGTGCGCGAGGCTCGCGATAATCTCGATGAGAAGCGCAAGTAGTTAACTACGCGTAGGCCGCTGCTTTTCCCGTAGGGGGAGAGGCAGCGGCCTTTGTGCTGTCGTGCTAGTCCAGCGCGTGCAGGTAGAACCGGCGGATGAGCAGGCGACGGGGGATATCGACAAGCGGGCGCAAGAAGGGCAGGAAGGGCTCGGAGGCGGCATCGATAAGCAGCAGCGTCCGCCCATCGCGCAATCGTATCGGCCCGATTGGGGTTCCTGAAACCCTTCCTGTTGTGGCGGATCTGAATGCTATCAAGGGTGACGAGTTCTACATTGGAGGGGAAAATTGGGCCGCAAATACGTGATTAGCCGTCAGGAATTGGAAGCTGCGGTAGATCAGAGCGTTGTAGGGATTTATGTCCCTGCTGAGTAGTGCTGGTTTTGGTCTAGGTAGTGACGTCCGATGACAGTGGTAGCAATGCATATATGAATGCTTTTCGCGTGCCTCCATCAAACGATGAACTTTTCCGGCGCCGAGGGGTTGAAGAAACAAGGGGATGCGTACGTGCACCACGCCACTGTCACTTCGGTGTCTTATGGCGCTCATAACGTGGCTATATCGTCGGTATTGGCGAGACAAGTAATCAATCCTAGACAGCAAACCCTTATTAATCTAAGGTAAAGCTATGCTAAAATATTTCACGAAAGTGCGTGTAGTTCTTGCGTTCGTATCCGCCTTAGCTGTAGGGGCAGGCCTTGTTGCGTGTTCTTCTGATTCTTCTTCTGAAGGAAACGGAGAAAAGAAGATCGAGCGAGTTGTGGCGCTTGATTGGCGCTACGAGGAAATTCTCAAGGCCCTCGATGTGGACCCAGTGGGAATCGTGGAAATCGGTAAGTCGGAGGCACCGACTACTTTGAAGGGCCAGTTAGGTCAGGCGACCTCCGTGGGCCAAGCCAAGCAGCCGAACTTGGAGGTTATCCAGTCTTTGGAACCAGATCTGATTTTGGCTAGCCCTACCCGTCAAGCTGATATCATGCCGCAGCTGGAAGAGATTGCGCAGACGGAATCCTACCCAGATGAAACTTACTCGGACGTGCTGGACTCGATGGATGAGATCGCGGCCAAACTCGGCAAAGAGGAAAAGGCTAAAGATGTCCGTCAGCGCATCGAGGACAAGATTGCTCAGACCAAGGACACGGTAAAGCCGGGGAGTCGTGCGGTCGTGGCTGGGTGGTCCAGTGAGATGCTCTATACCTGGGTCAACCCTTCCTTCCCCCAGTCGCTACTAAGTGAGGTGGGCTATGACTATGCCTTCGAAGGTGAGAAGTCATCCATCGAATCTAAGACTGATGTAGCGGAACTGACCGGCGATAAGCTCCCTGGTATGAAGGCTGACCTAGTCTTTATGTACAAGGACGTCGATGCGTTTAAAAAGACGCCCTATGCCAAGGGTAGCGGCGACATCGTAGAGGTGGACCAAGATATCTGGTCGCGCGCCCGCGGGCCGCTTTCCGCCGAGCATATGCTCGATGACATCATCGCCGCTGAAGAGTAGTGGCACCTCGAACTAAAACCAGCGCCTGCCTGGTCCTTGCAACCGCTGCCGTCGCCTTCGTGTGGTGGTGGCGGCTTCGCCATGTTCAGGTGCCAGCTGATACCCCGTGGCTGGAAGAAGAGCTGCATAGCGTGGCCTTTGACCGTCTCCTTGCTACCACGGTCGTCGGTATCGCATTAGGGGTAGGCGGGTTATTGCTGCGGACGGCAACTGCGAATCCGCTAGCCGATCCGTCCATCACTGGTGTGAACTCCGGTGCGGCACTCGGCGCAGTCGCAACAGCAATGTTTATAGGAAGCGAAACCTCGAGTGTTGACCAGTTGCCCGGTGCGCTGTTGGGTGCGGGGATTGCTGTGGGGGTGACGGTGGGCGTCGGTAAGAGCGGTGCGATCCAGCGCATGGTACTCGTTGGCGTTGCTGTTTCCGCGCTGTGTAGCGCATTGACCTCCATTTTCTTGGTAGTAGATGAAGCTCAACTGGCTACGGTGATGTCATGGCTTTCTGGTCGGCTTGCCGGTGTGCGCCTAAGCGGTATCATGCCGGCGCTGATTGCCGTGCTGGTCGTGGTTCCCTTGACCTTAGTCGGTGCAAAAACGCTGGACTTGCTCGTAGCAGGCGATGCCGTGGCTGGTGCTGTCGGCGCGAAGCCGGAGCGCATTCGGTTGGCAGCCATTGTGGCGGCGGTAGTGCTTATTGCTCCGGCCGTAGCTGCAACTGGGCCGATTGGCTTCTTGGGGTTGATGGCCGCGGCCGTAGCGTGGCGGGTGTGCGGCCCGCACCACCGCATGGGGCTGTGCGTGGCTGGATTTGTTGGAGCAGCGGTGCTTCTGGTGGCCGATTCGGTTGGCCAGGCAATCTGGGCGCCGGCCGAGACCCCAGTGGGCATCGTGACTTCTTTGGCTGGCATGCCATTAGTGTTGTGGTCCGTCCATGCGCTGGGGAGGAGGAAGCATGCGGCATAAGAGATTTGTTGGGGTGCTAGTAGGACTCATCCTGGCGTTGGCGTTGAGCGCAATAATCGGCATGGGCGTCGGTGCGGTGATGAAACCGCCGGGCGAAGTGCTCACCGCCTTCGTTACCGGAGAGCCGCTCATCTGGAAGTACCGTGCCCCGCGGATCTTGGTGGGAATCTGCGCAGGTATTGCCATGGCCGTATCTGGCTGTCTATTGCAGTCCGCGCTACGCAATCCTCTGGCCGCACCAGATACGGTGGGTATTACCTCCGGCGGCGGACTCGCGGCCGTTGCGGTACTCATGGGAGCAGGCACCCTGCCGGCCCACCTGCTGACTTTCATCGCCTTTATTGGCGCGTTGGCGGGAACTGGGTTGGTTCTTCTCCTCGCCGGACGCGGGGCAAGTGACCCAGTGCGACTGCCGCTTACCGGGGTGGCGGTATCTTTTGGGCTGGGCGCCATCACCGAATTGCTCCTAGTGCGGGCCGCCCCAGAGGCAGGAGCGGCCATGACATGGCTGAAAGGTTCGCTTTACGCCCGCTCGCTTGGCGATGCCACCATTGTCGCCCCCTTTATCCTTCTCGCCCTAACCGTCGCAATGGTGGTGGCAAGACACCTGGATATGCTCGTGCTGGATGATTCGACCATGGCCGGCATCGGCGTGAGCACCAAGATGTGGCGCCTAATAGCAGTAGCCCTAGCCGTCCTCCTCGGTGCCGCGGGAGTCGCCGCGGCCGGGGTCTTGGGCTTCGCCGGACTCATCGTCCCCCATGCTGCTCGCTTGGTTGTTGGCGCGAACCTGCGCCGGCAAATACCCGTGGCGGCCCTAGGCGGCGCGGTCCTTGTGACCGCATGCGATACGCTCGGTCGCTGGGCCTTCGCCCCCACGGAAATCCCCGTTGGCGCGCTCATCGCGCTGATCGGTGCACCGTATTTCATTTTCCTATTGACTCGACTGACCCGAGTGCGAAACGGAGGCTAGACATGACACTGACGTGCAGCGGATTAACCGTGGGCTACGGTGGACCCGATGTGGTCAAGGACGTAAATCTTCATTTATCCAGAGGTCAAGTAACCGCTCTGATCGGGCCGAATGGCTGCGGCAAATCGACGCTTCTCAAGACATTGGGCCGCCAACTTACGCCCAGCGCAGGCGCGGTGCACCTCGCGGACCAAAATATCAGCAAGTATTCCTCGCGTGCCTTTGCCCGTGAAGTTTCTTTTCTGCCACAACATCCCGTGGCTCCGGAAGGGGTATTAGTGCGTGACGTCATCGGTTACGGCCGATATCCCTATACAGGGGCGCTAGCGACGATGCGGGCCGGAGATCATGCAGCGGTTGAGCGTGCTGCCTCGCGTGCTGGGGTGAGCGCGCTTCTCGACGCCCCCGCGGCAGATCTTTCCGGTGGTCAGCGCCAGCGCGTCTTCCTCGCTATGACTTTGGCCCAAGAAACGCCAATTACCTTGCTTGACGAGCCGACTACTTACCTCGACCCCGCGCACCAATTGTCCATTTTGGATCTGATTCGAGATCTCAATGGCGCCGGGGTCACAGTGGTCATGGTGGTCCACGATATGGTCCATGCCGCGCGTTACGCCGATAGAATCGTAGCCATGCGTGAGGGACGCATTGTGGCCGAAGGGGCCACCGAGGAGGTGATGACTGCTGAACTCGTACGCGAAACCTTCCATGTTGAGTGTTTAGAGATGACTGATCCCTCCACCGGTCGACGCTTTCCCATACCCATTTCTGTGCACGCTCCTGAATTTTCTGGAACCCTAGAAGGAAGAAGATAAATCTATTTAAAGGAGTACGTAGCAATGGCAAACGAACTAGGCCACGAAGTTGACCTGGATCGCAACGAATACAAGTACCTGGCATCTGAGGACACTGTGTCTTCGGCAGCTAACTCTGGCACCTCCGCTCGGTCCGGCGCGGCTGCAGCAGGTGCAGGGGTTGCAGCGGCAGGCGCCGCGGGCACAGCCGGCCTATCTACCGCCAGCAAGTACGAGCCGCAGAATCACGTCGTTGCTGGCGCCGACGAAGAGCATGTAGGCTCTGCCTCCGAGCAGCCGGACCTGCAGGAGAAGCTGGATGAGAACAACGCTGACTATGCGCCGAGCCAGCACATCGTAGGCGGCGCGCAGGAAGAGCACATTGGTTCCGCCCCGCAGCAACCGGACCTGCAGGAGAAGCTGGATGAGGATAACTCGGACTACGCTCCAAGCCAGCACATCGTAGGCGAAGCACACGAGGAGCGTGTTGCTACTGCGCCGAACCAGGACAACGTTAACGGTCAGCAGTCCTCTGAGCGTCTGGATCAGCTAAAGGGCAAGGCATCCGAGGCCGGTAGCGCCGTCGGCGATGCTTTCCAGCGCGCTAAGGGCTTCGTGGAGGACAAGGCACACGAGTACCAAGAGGAGTCCACGAAGAAGGGCGGCTTCTTTGACCGTGTCAAGGGCGCTGTCCGTGATGCTCGCGAGTCCATCGAGGACAAGCGCAAGAACTAACCAGCGCTGAGACTAAGCCGCTTTCCCGAGGTCGGGGAGGCGGCTTTTGTCGTGTATGCAATCCTGCTAATCGTCCAAGGCGCGAAGGTAGAGTCGGCTGATAAGCAGGCGCCTTGGCACGTCCACGAGTGGGCGCAGGAAGGGGAGGAAGGGCTCGGAGGCGGCGTCGATAAGCAGCAGGGTGCGACCGTCGCGCAGGCGCTCAAGGGTAAAGGTTTCTACGCCGCGCTCGAGGTGTCCGGGAAGGGTGCCGTAGGTGAACCCGCAGCGGCCGTCTTCGTGGAAGACATCGACTACGCGACAGCGAAAATCCCATGGGCCGAGGCCCATGGTGACCTCCGCGCCGAGCTCTACCACCTCATGGGTGGGGCGCACGCGGAAAAGGCCGCTGCGTTGGATTGACCAGCGGAATAGCCGGTGTGCGGCGGTATCAAAATCAGAGTCGATGACTCGTGACATGTGCAGCTGCGGGAAGCCAGAGGTATCGGAATAAGACAGCGGTGTGACCATGTGGCCAATGATAGGGGAGGGGTGATCACCCCCGAATTCTGGAAGAAATATAACGGCTTGGACACAGTCACAGCAGTTTGCTGTTTCCACAATTTTTTCGTGCCAGTATCGAGCTTGCACGATGTTGACAACTGAAAGTAGGTACCTTGATGCTTCGCATACCGCACCTCAAGAAAGTCCTGGTGGGCTCGGCTTTCGCTGGTGCGTTTTTCCTGGGTTCCCCGGCCGCAGGCGCCCAGGAATTGCCCCAACCGGATTTCGACTCCGCAGGGATTATTAACCAGGTCCGAGATGGCCTGGCGGGGGTTGGTATCCAAACCCCGCAGGTGGATAAGAACGTCACCGACGCCGTAGATTCCTCTGTGCACAACGCGCAGCAAGCCGTGCAGCATACGGCCCAGCAGGCGCAGTACGCGGAGCCAATGACCAACCCGAATCCCATCGGCCTAGCGGAGCAGGCTACCCAGCCGGAATTTAAACCTAAGGGCACCAATCCGAACTACAAGTGGAAAAATGATGGATTTTCCAAGGTAGCTGCGGGCAAGCCACAGGCTGACTACGTATTGCACCGCGTTCCGGGCTCTATGTTTGATGCCCCACGCATTCCCGAAGAATCTGTTGCGGCCATGAATGAGGGCGAGTCGCTCTACGGCCCAGGCACCCCGCTCTATGTCAATAAGGAATCGATGTGCACCTTGACCGTGGCGGGCAATGATAATGCTGGCCGCAAGGTGGGTCTGACCGCCGCGCACTGCGGCAATGTGGGAGATCCTGTTACCTCCGCCGATTCGGAGCAGATCGGCCCGACGGGCACCGTAGTGTCTAAGAACGAGGACCTGGATTACGCCGTCATTGAGTTCGGCTCTAAGGCCAAGGTATCCCGTTCGTATAATGGCGTGACCGTCAATGAGTTGGGTGGTGGCGTTAAGCCGGGGCAGCAGGTGTGCAAGCAGGGTGTCGCTACCGGCAAGACCTGCGGCATGACCTATCAGCAGGCAAAGAAGATTCAGGTTAACCAGGTGTGTGCCATGATGGGCGATTCCGGCGCTCCATTGTTGGTCAATGGCCGCCTAGTTGGCTCGATTACCGGTGGTTTCCTGCCGGTGAATTTCCCGTGCCGTACCCCATTGCAGGGGCCGGTCCATAACCCAACCGCCGCAACCACCATGGATGCAGTCCTGGAGGATATGAATCGCCGTGGCGGCGTAGGCGCTGGTTTTACATTGCCTGAGGACTAGCCTCGCCGAGCCTTTCGCCCGCTTTCCCAGCCTGGGGAGCGGGCTTTGTGTATCTCTGGCCAGTGCTGATAATCACAGTCAATCGGATCTTGTGTGTATTGCTTGCGGGGACTAAGGTTAGCCTTATCTAGAAGCTACTTAGGTGTGGCTAACATCACCGGCGTGAGCCGGACCGAGAGAACCGAGGTGACCGCGCGATGTTGCAGCTGTCCTTATTGTCCCGCACCCGCACCCAGCAGACCTGCGAAAGGTCTGAATGTATGCGTGCCGATCAAGCCCCAGTGGACGCATTGGTAGAACTACCTGAATGCTGCCTGCGGCATGCGATTGAGTCGCAGCCGGCGTTGGCGCTGCGTATGCGTGAACTGGGATTCCGGCCAGGGGTGCGCGTGCAGATCGGGCGTAAGGTGGCCGGTGGGGCGCGCTTGGTTACTATCGGCAGTGCTCGGTATGCGGTAGATGCGCATACGCTGCGCCAGCTCGAAGTTATCCCGGTGTCAGCATAATGGCACGCAAAACCGCAGCGCCAAGCTGTCATTCCGCATCCTCCATGCGTATCGCCGCGGAGGGAACGCCTGTCCTAGCCTTGGTCGGGGCTCCAAATTCCGGCAAATCTACCTTGTTCAACGCGTTGACCGGAGCGAAGGTCCAGACCGGCAACTGGCCGGGTACCTCCGTAGAAGTCAGCCGTGGTTTGTGGAATGCGCGGCCAGAGGCCTTCGACATCATCGATCTGCCCGGTGCTTATTCCTTGGAACCAATGAGTCCGGACGAGGAATTCACCCGAGATATGCTCGTTGAGTGCCCACCGTGTGAGCGCCCAGATGTGGTTGTGGTGTTGGTGGATGCCACTGCGCCGGCGCGAGGGCTTAACCTCGCATTCCAAATTGCGGAATACCCGTATCGAGTGGTGGTGGGGGTGACTAAAGAGGACGTCGCCAAGCAGCAGGGCATAAGCATCGATACCTCCGCGCTATCGCGCGCCGTGGGCATGCCGGTGGTCAGCGTCAATGGACGCCGCCGAGAAAATCTAGATGCGCTGGAGGGCGCCGTTGCAAAAGCAATGCAGACGGAGCCACAGACTATCCGGCCCAACGCCGATGTGGACCAGCGCTTCGCGGATCTGGATGCGGCCGAGAAAGTTGCAGTCAGCCATGAAAATGTGGGGGAGCCACTTAGCCAGCGCGTAGACCGCTTGGTATTGCACCCAGTGCTCGGACCGATTCTATTCCTGGTGGTGATGTGGGCCGTCTTCTTTATCACCACTACGGTCGCAGGGCCGCTGCAGGACGGATTGGAGGCGTTCATTACTGGCCCTGTATCCGATGCAGCGCGCAGCATCCTCCCAGACCATTGGCTGGTAACGGGCCTGCTGGTAGATGGGCTCATCGGTGGTGTGGGCATGGTGCTCACCTTTGCGCCGCTCCTCGCGCTGATGTTTCTGTGCTTGGCGGTGCTAGAGGACTCCGGTTACATGGCGCGCGCGGCGGTGGTCACTGACCGCGTGATGCGCGCCATCGGCCTGCCCGGCAAGGCCTTTATCCCCATTGTGGTGGGCTATGGCTGTAATGTCCCGGCGATTTCGGCTACGCGAGTGCTTGGCGACGTCCGCCATCGCATCCTCACCTGCCTGCTTATCCCCTTCACCTCATGTTCGGCCCGGCTCATCGTATTCATGATGCTGGCGCAGGTGTTTTTCCCAGCTCATGCTGGTTCCGCAGTTTTCGCCATGTACGTGCTGTCTATCGCACTGGTGGTGTTGGTAGGCCTCGCCTTGCGTCGTACGGTATGGCGCGCCATGCCATCCGAAGCCCTGGTTATCGATCTTCCGGCCTATCAGCTGCCTACGTTTAAACTCACCGTGTCGGTCATGTGGGTAAGACTCAAAGGATTTTTGCACACCGCCGGAGGCATCATTGTGGCTACGGTCGTGGTCATCTGGTTGTTGATGTCTATTCCGGTCACTGGTGGGCACTCCTTCAACGAAGAGGCGGTACCGCCGCAAGATTCCGCCTACGGTGCGGTGTCTAAAGCGATGTCCCCGGTCTTTGCACCTGCTGGGTTTGATTCTTGGTCCCTCACCGGGCCGCTTGTCACCGGGTTCGTGGCGAAGGAGACGCTCATTTCCACTTGGGCTCAGACGTATGCGGTAGAAGACGTCACTGACGATGCACCAGAGGAGCAAGCAGAATCTCCGTTGGCTAGCCATATTCGCGCCGACTTCGATGCGGCCTCTGGTGGGCACGGGCTGGCTGCGGTGTGGGCGTATATGGTCTTCCTTCTGGCCTATACCCCTTGCGTGGCCACGGTGGCCGCACAGCGGCGAGAAATAGGTTGGAAGTGGACCCTCATCGGGTTTGCGCTGCAGCTAGCAACCGCCTGGCTCCTTGCGGTAGGAGTATTTCAAATCCTCAAGGTCTTCCTATGAGCCCCACGGAGAAGGTCAAGGAGGCCATCACACAGGGAAAATCCAATCCTGCCGACATTGCACAGGCGGCGGGGTTGGGGCAGGGGACCGTGGAGGTAATCTTGGCCTACCTCGAGCGCAGCGAGGAGCTAGTGAGAGAATCGCTGACCTCGTGCCCTAGCGGTGGCTGCGGAAATTGCGCGCAGGCGGGTGGTTGTTCGGGTGCGGTTGCCGAGCGCCGCGGCCCAGTTCTGCTCCAGCTGCGGAGAAATCCCTAGCCCTGCAGTGCGGCAAGGGCGTGCTTGTGGAGCAGGCCGTTGGAGGCGACGCCGGATCCACCGTGCGGGCCGGGGTTTCCGTCCAGGTCCGTGAAAGTACCGCCGGCCTCGGTCACGATGAGGGAAGGCGCGGCGAGGTCCCACAAGGACACCTCGGGTTCGGCGGCGATGTCTACCGCGCCTTCGGCCACGAGGCAGTAGGACCAGAAATCACCATAGCCGCGCAGGCGCCAGGTCTTGTCCGTGAGCGCGAGGAACTGATCGCGCAGGCCGCGTTCGGCCCATCCGGTAAGCGAGCTCATGGCCAGCGAAGAATCGGCGAGCTTTTCCACGTGGGATACGCTCAAGCGCTTCGGCTCGCCGCCGAAAACGCGGAAGGCACCAGCGCCCTTGGCTGCGTACCACCGGCGGCGCAGGGCGGGTGCGGAAACCACCGAGACTACCGGTTCGCCATCTTCCAAAAGGGAGATGAGCGTGGCCCATACGGGGACGCCACGCACGAAGTTCTTGGTGCCGTCGATGGGATCGATGACCCACTGGCGGCCCTTATAGCAGGCCTCGCCGCCGTATTCCTCACCCAGCACTTCATCGCGCGGGCGGGAGCGCTTGAGGGACTCGCGGATATGCTTCTCACAGGTGAGATCCGCATCCGATACGGGAGACATATCTGGCTTTTCCTTGACGGAAAGGTCTGAGGCCTCGAAACGATGCATGGTCACTACATCGGCATGGCCCGCCAGCTCGAGCGCGAGGCCCAAGTCTTCTTTGAACTTACCCACGGAGCCAATCCTCCATCTGATCCACTACCTGTTTATTGCCGGCCAGGCACCATTCGACACCGCCGGCTTCTACCTTGCGGGCAGCACCGCCGGCTGCCTCCACGAGGGCTTTGCCGGGGAACCAATCCCAATCCGCCACCGAATGCTGCATCCATGCGCCCCATGTGCCATCGGCCACGGAGGACAGGTCAACAGAACCGGCACCGAGCATACGGACTGTAGCAAAGTTTTCCGCCACGCGCTGCCATGCCCCGCGGATATCCGCATCCACCAGCGAGGTTGGGTGCAGATACGTGGATAGTGAAATCTGTTCGGCCGGCTTCTCCTGCAAGCGAGCTACCTCCTTGCCGTCGAGGGAAGTGGGGTAGTCCCGGCCGCCGAACCAGGTATAGCCCATTGCGGGGCGGTGGACGGCGCCGAGGGTGATCCCGGTGGCGTCGGTAAGCGCGAGGGCAGAGCACCAATAATCGGAGCCGGAAGAGAAGTTGTAGGTGCCATCGACCGGGTCGATGACCCAGGTGCGGCCGGACTGGGACTCGCGGGCCGCACCCTCTTCGCCGAGGATGCCGTCTTCCGGGCGCACGGCCTCGAGCACGCCCGCAACGAAGCGCTCGGCCGCCCTGTCCGCATCCGTAACAACGTCCGAGATAGAAGTCTTGTGCTCTACGTCGACGCCCATCTCGCGCAGGCGCCAGGCTAGGCGGCCGGCGTTATAGACAAGGGCCTGCGCTAGGTGCGCATCCCCGTCATCCGCGTGCGCGACAATGAAGGTCTTGATGACCGCGTCGATCATCTCCTGCAAGCTCGGCTTTTGATCCATGCCCACCATTGTCACCCTAAACGCGGCCGATGGCTAATTATGCAGTCCGGGTGGGTAGGATAGGGGCCTATGCGTCCCGAAGTAACAGCACGGCTCAAGCAATTGGAAACCACCCTGACCACCATTGAGAAGGTTATGGACCCGGAGGCTTTGGCTGCCCGCATTCGGGAACTAGAGGCCCAGGCCGGCGACCCGTCCTTGTGGGACGACCCCGCCCACGCGCAACAGGTCACCTCCGAGCTTTCCGCAGCGCAGGCTAAGGTCCGCAAGCTGGAATCGCTGCGCGGGCGCTTAGAGGACATGCCCGTGATGTACGAACTCGCGGAAGAAGAGGGCGATACCTCCTTGGCAGATGATGAGCTCGATTCCCTGGAGTCGGCCATCGAATCGCTGGAGGTCACCACCATGCTTTCTGGTGAATATGACCCGCGTGAGGCGGTTATCAATATCCGCTCCGGCGCCGGCGGTGTGGACGCGGCCGACTGGGCCGAAATGCTCATGCGCATGTACACGCGCTGGGCAGAAAAGCACGGCCACAAGGTTGACGTCTATGACATCTCCTATGCAGAGGAGGCCGGCATCAAGTCCGCGACCTTTGTCGTCCACGGTGAATACATGTACGGCCAGCTCTCCGTGGAGCAGGGAGCGCACCGCCTGGTGCGCATCTCGCCTTTTGATAATCAAGGGCGGCGCCAGACCTCCTTTGCAGAGGTAGAAGTCCTGCCGGTGGTGGAACAAACTGATCACATTGATATCCCGGATAACGATGTGCGCGTCGATGTTTATCGCTCTTCTGGCCCTGGAGGACAGTCCGTCAATACCACCGACTCGGCGGTGCGCCTGACCCACATTCCCACCGGCATTGTGGTGACCTGCCAGAATGAAAAGTCGCAGATTCAAAATAAGGCCTCGGCCATGCGCGTGCTGCAGGCAAAGCTACTGGAGCGCAAGCGCCAAGAGGAACAAGCCGAGCTCGATGCGTTGGGCGCCGGTGGCAACGCCTCTTGGGGCAACCAGATGCGCTCCTACGTGCTGCACCCGTATCAGATGGTCAAAGACTTACGCACCAATTTTGAGGTGGGCGATCCCTCCAAGGTGCTCGATGGCGATATCGATGGCTTTCTTGAATCCGGTATCCGCTGGCGCATGCAGCAACAGGAAGACCAGGATTAGGTCCATACTGATCGGGCTGAATTGAACGCGAAAAGGCCGAACTGAGGGGAGAAAATCCTCAGTTCGGCCTGATCTATATGGACCTAACCCACGTAGTCCATCGGCGCGCCCGGTCCCAGCGGGATGCCGATGAGATACCAGATGACGAAGAAGATGAACCAGCCCACCAACATGCACAGCGAGTAGGGCAGCGCCAGCGACATCAAAGTACCCACGCCTGCTGGCTTGTAATAGCGCTGCAGGAAGGTCAACGCCAAGGCGAAGTAGGGCGACATTGGGGTGATGATATTCGTCGGAGAGTCACCGATACGGAAGAGCATCTGGGAAACCTCAGGCGAGACGCCCACATACATCATCATCGGCACGATGACCGGGGCCATCAGCGCCCACTGGGCGGAACCGGAGGTGATGAAGAGGTTAAGCAGTGCGACCATGGCCACCAGTGCCGCAAACATGACTAGCGGCGGCAAAGACCAGTGTTGGAGCAGCTCGGAGCCCTTAATCGCAGTCCACACGCCCAAGTTCGACCACTCGAACCAGGCCAGGAACTGTGCCACCGCGAAGAAGAGGACCAGCATGGGAACGAGGGTCTCGATGCCCTTGGCCATAAACTCCGGCACATCAGCAGCTGACCTCACGGTGCCTGCCGCCAGGCCGTAGACAATGCCGCATACCAAGAAAGCCAGGGCAATCGGCACCGCGATGGCGCTAATCAGAGGCGATTCCATGAAGCTATCCCCTTGGCTCGCCAGCGGGGAGCCGGGAATAAATAGCAAGGCAAAGAAGGCGGCAAGGAAGAGCACGAGCGCGATGCCGGAAGCAATCAGACCGCGCTGCTCGTTGGGCTTGATGCGCATTGCCTCTTCATCATCGGTGAAGTCGTACTCCTCATCCTCTTCTGTGTCCGCGGTGGCCCCACCGGCGGCCTTGGAAAAAGACACCTCTTCATAATTAATGTGGTCGTGGTCCACGAGCTCGCGGGCCTTTTTGACCATGAGGAATTCCGTGACCGCGGTAATGATGAGCGAGAGCACCACTGCGGATGGGATGACAAAGAAGATATTGGCCAGCGGGCTGACCTCATATTCTGGGTCCACAAACTGTGCGGCCGGGGTAGAAATTCCCGCCAGCAGGAGATCGGTGATATTCAGAATCAGCGAGGCATTGAAGCCGGCAGACGATGCTGCGAAGGCCACCATCGCGCCCACGATGGGGGAGCGGCCTACGGCGTGGAAGGCCATTGCACCCAGTGGGATCAGGATGACGTAGATGGCGTCAGAGGCCACGGAGCCGGTCACGCCGGCCAGCGCCACAACGAAGGTCAGCATTTTCGCACTAACCTTGGTCACCATCGCGCGCACCAACGCGGAAAGCAGGCCAGACTGCTCCGCCACGGCCACGCCGAGCATCACGGCAAGGATGACGCCGAGCGGTGGGAAGCTGGTGAAGTTCTCCACTGCATCAGTAACCATGCGCGAGATATTCTCGGTGGTCAGCAGGGATTCTACTTCGATGGTGTCGCCGGTCTTGGGGTCCTCGGCCGTCATGCCGACGAGGTGTCCTAGCCAAGAGGTCACAGCGACGATGGCGGCGAGGATGACGAAGAGCCAGAATGGATCCGGTAGCTTATTGCCAATCTTTTCTACAGTGCCTAGGAAGCCGCTTGCAGAACGTGGTTTTTCTTTAGTTTCGGTTTCGGCCATTGTATCGGCACTTTCTGTCGATTGGGTCGGAACAAATTAGTGTCTTAGACCACATTACTTAAATACAGTTCACAGCGTGGTGTCAACTTTAATTGCTACAGTGATTCGCGTGATTAGATTCGACAACGTGACTAAGGCTTACTCCGCCGAGTCTCGTCCAGCGCTCGACGGGGTGTCCTTCGAGATTGCGGATGGCGAATTCGCCTTCCTTATTGGTCCGTCCGGCTCCGGTAAGTCCACCTTCTTGGAGCTCATGGTGCGCTATAGCAACGTGACCAAGGGCGATATTTATTTCGATGATTTCCACGTCAATGAGCTTTCGGGCAAGCAGATCAACGCGCTGCGCCAGTCCATTGGTTATGTGTTCCAGGACTTTCGCCTGCTTCCCAAGCTGACGGTGTACCAAAACGTGGCCTTTGCGCTGGAGGTTATTGGCAAGAGCAAGTACCGCATCTCCACCTCGGTCCCGCAGGTTTTGGACCTGGTGGGACTAGAGGATCGCCGCGATGCGTATCCCCACGAGCTTTCCGGTGGCGAGCAGCAGCGCGTGGCCATTGCGCGCGCGGTGGTCAATCGGCCGAAGCTTTTGCTTGCCGACGAACCCACGGGCAACCTCGATCCCTCCACCGCCGACGAGATCATGGACTTACTGCTGGGCATCAACCGCCGTGGCACCACCGTGGTCATGTCCACCCATAATGCCCGCGCCGTTAATAGGGCACGCAAGCGTGTCCTGGAGCTGCGCAATGGAGTCCTTGTGCGCGATGAGCACGAGGCGATGTACGAGGGGGAAGCA
The DNA here is from genome assembly GCF_030229735.1 of Corynebacterium sp. MSK074. Taxonomy (NCBI): domain Bacteria; kingdom Bacillati; phylum Actinomycetota; class Actinomycetes; order Mycobacteriales; family Corynebacteriaceae; genus Corynebacterium; species Corynebacterium sp. MSK074. The sequence continues at coordinate 6,426 of NZ_JASPIX010000018.1, read as the reverse complement.
TGAAGCTAGGTTTTATTTTCCGCGAGGCCACCAAGGGTCTTGGCCGCAACCTGACCATGACCATCGCCATGATCATCACCACCGCTATTGCCGTAGGCCTCGTTGTCGCCGGCATCATGGTGACCAACCTGACCAAGGACACGAAGGAGATCTATCTCGACCGCGTCGAGGTCATGGTCCAGCTCAATGAGGACATTTCCGCCGGTGACCCGGATTGCGCAGCTCCTGCCTGCGCGGATCTCAAGAAGCAGCTCGACGCGGATGATTCCGTCGAGTCCGTGGAGTACCGCAACCGCGCGGAATCCTATGAGCGGTTCAAGGAGCTTTTCCAAGACACCGATCCCATCATGGTGGAACAAACCTCGCCCGACGCACTGCCGGCGGCGTTCCACGTGCGCCTGAAGGATCCAGAAGACGCTTCTGCGATCGATGCGATTAGGGATAATCCGGCGGTAGAGGACGTCGTCGACCAGCAGCAAGAAGTGCGTGATGCCGCAAGCAACCTGGACTCTATCCGCAATGCCACCTTTGTGCTGGCCATCGTGATGTCCGTGGCGGCCATCTTCTTGGTGGCTAATATGGTGCAGATCGCCGCGTTCCACCGCACCCGTGAAACGGAAATCATGCGCATGGTGGGCGCGAGCCGGTGGATGACGCAAGCGCCGTTCGTACTGGAAGCAGTGCTGGCCTCGCTCATCGGCGTGGTCTTGGGTGGTGCCGGAATCTTCCTGGGCAAATCCCAAGTGGTGGACCCATCCCTGCAAGGCCTGTATGAATCCCAGCTGCTTGCCCCCATGAAATCCGGCGACCTCTGGATTGCCCTGCCTCTCGTGGGCTTGCTGGCGTTGGTGGTCACCGCCGTCACGGCACATATCACCCTGCGGTCCTATGTGCGCAAATAGCCCGTTTGCTGGGGCAGCCAAAAGGGCACTACACTGCCATAATTATGGCTAAGAAGGGCAAGAAGAATAAGAAGGCGGCGTCCGGCGAAGCAACGCTCGCTACCAACCGCCGGGCCCGGCATGACTACAAGATCCTCGAGGAATACGAGTGTGGCATCGTCCTACTCGGCACCGAGATCAAATCCCTGCGGGAAGGAAAAATCTCGCTCAATGATGCCTTCGCCACCATCGACGATGGCGAGGTGTACCTGCGCAACCTACACATCCCGGAATACTCCATGGGCTCGTGGACGAACCATAGCCCGCGGCGCACCCGCAAGCTTTTGCTGCACCGCCGCGAGATCGACAAGCTCTACGGGCAGGTGCGCAACGGCAATAAGACCTTGGTCCCGCTCAAGGTCTACCTCAAGAATGGCTACGCGAAGCTTTCGCTCGCGCTGGCCCAAGGTAAGCAGGACTACGACAAGCGAGAGGATATTAAGCGTCGCGACCAAGACCGCGAAATTTCCCGCGAGCTCGGCCGCCGCGTGAAGGGGATCAATGTTTAAGACAGCGAAGGTTCATGACGTAGTCAAGGGCGAGGACACCATCCATGGCACTGGGGTTCTGGTGGATCGGATGTGGCCTCGGGGCGTCGCCAAGAGCGACTTGGACTACGAGGAGTGGTTCAAGGACGTCGCGCCGAGCCCCGAACTGCGCACGTGGTGGAACCACGACGAGGATCGCTTCGACGAGTTTGCCCGCCGCTACAAGGCCGAGCTCGATGACAATGACTCCGACGAGCTCGCCCAGCTGCGTGCGCTTGCCGACGCCACCCTCCTCTTCGCCGCCACCAACCGCACGGTCAACCACGCGGTCGTCCTCAAGGAGTGGTTAGAGGAGCACTTGAGGAAATAAAAGCGGGTGGGGTAGTGTTGAACGAACCGTAGGGAAGATGCACTATCCCGTCCCTACAGCATGGGGTTGATTTGGTTTCGACTTCGTGCACTGCGCCAGGGGAAGCGTGCCGGTGCAGGCTAACGACCACCGTATAAGCGTCGTAGCAACCAATAAACGCAGAGAAGAACTCTCAGCGTGACTACGCCCTCGCTGCCTAATTACAGCGACGCGTGTCTGTCAGCCTAGGTTTCGTTCCTGACCTAGATCCTGGCATCGACTAAGGAACTAGCCGGCTGGCCGGGTCATCAGGACCAGTCGGGACTCTTACTGGTGACTGGGCTCATCATCCGGACGTGTTCGCCCGATCCGGAGGGCCGAGCAGAGATTCTGTGCGGACTGCGCACGGAGAAGCCCTGGCAAGGTGACGAAGGACCCGGGTTCAATTCCCGGCAGCTCCACCGATAGGCCCCCGAGAAATCGGGGGCCTTTTCTCGTTTTTCCCTTTCTTACAACTCCCTCTCGCCACCCGGTGGGGGTAAGGTTACCCTAAGCCTTGAACTGTAAGGGCGACCTAAGTTAGGTTAGGCTGGTATTTGTTTCCCGTCCATAAGGAATTCATCGTGAAGAATATTCATCGCTCTCTTGTTTCTGCGGTTATCGCCGCTTCTTTGGCAGTGACTGCCTGCAGTCCCGCGGAAGATGGAGCAGTGGGGGAGGAGAAGGGGGCGTCGGCAAGCGCGCTCACGCTGCAGGACAATAACGGGGAACAGGAACTTCATCCTCCGTATGAGCGTGTAGCTGTAACTGATAACCGTGCCTTCGAGATTCTGTCAGATTGGGGTGTCAATATCGTGGCTGCTCCTCTCGACTTGGTGCCGGATACCCTTTCCAAAGGCATCAATGAGGACAGCGTCGAGGCCAACCTAGGCTCCCACCGCGAACCAGATTTGGAAGCGCTGGTGGCTGCGGACCCAGATATTGTGGTTAATGGTCAGCGCTTCAGCCAGTATCAAGATGACCTGGAATCCCTTGTTGATGGAACCCCGGTGGTGGACTTCACCCCACGGGACGGCGAGGATATGGCGAAAGAGCTAATCCGCCAGACAGAGGCGATGGGCAAAATTTTTGGACACGAGGATGACGCCAAAGCTCTGGTTGATGACTTCAATGCTGCCTTGGAACGCGCCAAGAAGGCCTATGATCCGGACAAAAAGATCATGGCAGTAAATACCTCTGGCGGGGAGATTAACTACATTGCCCCAGGTAAGGGACGCTTCTATGGGCCACTCTTCGATCTAATCGGTATGACCCCAGCGCTCAAGGTAGACAATGCCAGCGATGACCACGAGGGTGACGATATTTCGGTGGAAGCGATCGCCAAATCCAACCCGGACTATATCCTCGTCATGGATCGCGATGGCGCCATAGCCAATGATGAAGAAGGATATACCCCAGGTCAAAAGCTGGTAGAAGATTCCTCCGCGCTGAAGAACGTGACCGCGGTCAAGGAAGGCCGCATCGTTACCGCTCCGCAGGATACCTACACCAACGAAAACATCATTACCTACACGGAAACGTTGAACGCGATGGCGGACGCCTTCGAAAAGAATTAGCCAGCGCGCACGCCAAGGCCGGAGGGAGGGGCCCTCCGGCCTTTGTCTGTGAGAGGAGAACAATGGAAACTACCACGCGCCGTGCGCTGTGGGATTGGAAGCTTGGCCTTGGAGCGCTGAGTGTTTGTGCCCTGCTCGCTGCCTCCTTGTTATTGGGGCAGTACGACGTCTTCGGCGCCGAGGACGGTGCAGCCATGTTCGGCATCACTCGGCTTCCGCGAACCATAGCGCTCGTTCTCGCTGGTGCCGCAATGGCCATGAGCGGGCTGGTCATGCAATTGTTGACCCAGAATCGCTTTGTAGAACCTTCTACCACGGGAACCACTGAGTGGGCGGGCCTTGGCCTGCTCTTCGTCTTGTGGATCGCTCCGACCGCGTCAATTCTGGTCAAGATGATGGGAGCCGTAGCCTTTTCTTTCATCGGCACCATTGTGTTCTTCCTCTTTCTGCGCCGCGTGACCTTGCGGTCCTCGCTCATTGTGCCCATCGTCGGCATCATGGTGGGAGCTGTGATTTCTGCAGTCTCCAGCTTCTTTGCCCTGCAAGCCGATATGCTGCAGCAGCTGGGAATTTGGTTCATGGGCTCTTTTACCTCTGTGTACAAGGGGCAATATGAAGTTCTCTGGTTGGTGCTAGCGGTTTTGGCCGCCGTATTTATTTATGCCGACCGGCTCACCGTTGTTGGGCTTGGTGAAGATATCGCCACCAACATAGGGCTCAACTACAACCGCATGCTTTTGCTGGGCACGAGCTTGATTGCCGTGGCTACCGGCGTCGTCACTGTCGTCGTTGGCTCTTTGCCATTCTTGGGGCTCATCGTACCCAATGTGGTGTCGATGGTGCGTGGGGATGACCTGCGCTCCAACTTGCCGTGGGTCTGCCTTTTGGGCATAGGCATCGTGACCGTGTGCGACTTAGTAGGGCGCATCATTATCGCACCTTTTGAGATGCCAGTCTCGGTGATTCTTGGGGTACTCGGTGCGGTTGTCTTCATTGTGATGATCGTGAGGTCCACTCGTGCACGCTAAACTTTCGCGGAAAAGGTATTGGCTCACTCTAGCCTGCGTATGGGCTCTGGCCTTGGCTTTTGCCTTCGCCTGGTTGGCATACGACAATCCGATGCAGTTCGGATCGCGCAAATTCTGGCTCATTGCGCAGCGCCGCGCGGACGCGCTCATCGCTATGGCAATTGTGGCGGTGTGCCAGGCGATGGCTACGGTGGCTTTTCACACTGTTACGAATAACCGGATTCTTACCCCATCCATCATGGGCTTTGAGTCATTGTATGTAGCGATCAATACTGCGACCATCTTCTTCCTTGGAGCAGCAGGGCTTAACGACGCCCGCACACTCCCCACATTCCTATTCCAAATGGCGCTCATGGTGGGGCTGTCCTTGGTGCTGTACTCGTGGCTACTGACCAATAACACGCACAATATGCACGCCATGCTGCTGGTTGGCGTGGTCATCGGTGGTGGCCTGGGATCCCTATCTACGTTTATGCAGCGAATTCTTACGCCGAGCGAATTTGATGTGCTCACCGCGCGCCTATTCGGCTCCATCAACAATGCGGAATCAGACTACTATCCCATCGTCATTCCCATCGTTGCGATCGTGGCAACGCTCTTGCTACTCAATGCGCGTACCTTGAATGCGATATCCCTGGGCAACGATGTCAGTACGAATTTGGGAGTAAACCACAAAGGCCATGCAATCTATACCTTGATTTTGGTGTCCCTCTTGATGGCCACGACAACAGCCTTGGTAGGACCTATGACCTTCCTGGGATTTTTGGTTGCCACGTTGGCCTATCAGTTCACCGATACCTATGACCAGCGCTTCATTTTCCCGATGGCCATTGGTCTGGCTTTCTTATTGCTCACCGCCGCCTATTTCCTCATGCGGCACGTGTTCGCCGCCCAAGGCGTGGTGTCCATCATCATTGAGCTCGTGGGCGGCTGTGCATTTCTCTTTATCATCTTGCGAAAGGGGCGACTGTGATCGAAGTAAAGAACGTATCCAAACGCTACTCTGGGGAAGTGGCTATTGGTCCGCTCAACCTGCGGATCCCGAAAGGCGGAATTACCGCCTTGATTGGCCCCAATGGAGCTGGCAAATCCACCATGCTCACCATGATTGGCCGTCTATTGGACATGGACGAGGGCACGATCGAAGTCGCCGGACAGGACGTCCAATCCACGAAATCCGCGGAGTTAGCAAAAGTGGTGTCCATTCTGCGGCAAGAAAATCACTTCGTCACCAAGCTGACTGTGCGGCAATTGATTGGCTTTGGCCGCTTTCCCTACACCAAAGGTCGACTAACGCCGCATGACGAGGAAGTAATTTCCACATACATAGCTTTCTTCCACCTAGAAGAATTGCAGCACCGGTATCTTGATGAGCTTTCAGGAGGCCAACGTCAGCGTGCGTATGTAGCGATGGTCCTGTGCCAAGAGACGGAATACGTCCTATTAGACGAGCCGCTCAACAATCTGGATATTGCTCATTCTGTAGAGATGATGCGACATCTCAAAGACGCTGCGCAATCTCTTGGGCGGACCATTGTTGTGGTGCTGCATGACATAAACTTCGCAGCCCGGTATGCCGACTACATCTGTGCGTGCAAAGAAAGCCGCATCGTTGAATTTGGATCAGTGGATGACATCATTCGCGATGACATTTTGACGTCCATCTTCAACACCCCGGTCCGAGTCATCGATGGTCCAGACGGAAAGATTGCTTGCTATCACTAGAAGAACCTGGGTTGTCCTGCGGGTTTGTGTTGTGTGGTTGTGGTGGACTACATTAATCCGAGTCGCCGCGAGGTAGCCGGGAGGTTACTTCTTTGCGAATTTTGTACGGGCTTGGTTCAAGGATTTGACAGGGTTCAATGATTTGAGTAAGTTTGTACGAGCCGCCAACGAGAGGTTAACGGGAAGTTAATTTTTTTGTGGTGTGCGGATGATGTTTGAGAACTCAATAGTGTGCCAATGTACTTTTTATTTTTTGTGTGCATGGTTGTGTGTTGATTG
>NZ_JASPIX010000017.1:0-27897 GCF_030229735.1 Corynebacterium sp. MSK074 | reverse complement strand
CTTCCACGAGACGGACCACACGGTCCTTTGCATCCTGGTCAAATTTTCTTGGCATATTCCAGATTTTCCCATCTACTCAAACGGAACAAAACCTGGGACACTTCACCTCTTAGATACAGAGCCAGATATCAGCGTTGTGGCTGAGTGCGCAACGGGCGCGGAGGTTGCGGGGCTCGTCGCCAAGCATGGCGTCGACGTTGCGCTACTTGATATTGAAATGCCCGGCAAGAACGGGCTAGATGCGGCCGCTGAACTAGAGGGCACGGGTTGCCGCAGCCTGATTGTCACGACCTTTGGGCGCAGTGGCTACGTCAAACGTGCTTTGGAAACAGGCGTAGCTGGCTTCGTAGTCAAGGACACCCCACCCGAACAACTTGCCGAAGCCATTAGGCGAGTGCACGCCGGTCTAAAAGTCATCGACCCTGCACTGGCCCAAGAGACTATTTTCACGCCCGACAATCCACTAACCGCACGCGAAAAGGAGATCGCATGTCATGTCTTGGAGGGAAGCGACACCCGCCAGATTGCCGGGCATCTTCACCTGAGCACTGGCACAGTGCGCAATATTGTCTCATCGCTCATCGCCAAGACAGGAACTGGGAACCGCTTTGAAGCAGCAACTACTGCACATGCCCAGGGATGGATATAGAAAAAGGAAGCCCACTGCGCGGCCCCTTTTGCTTGGCTTCCTATTCTGGCTGCTTTAGCTCAAGAACATTGACCATGCCCTGAATGACTACGTCCATCACCTTGGAAGCTAGGTTGAAGTAGAAATCAGCCGAGTGATAGCGCAGGGCTCCTACAGTACTCAACTGCGAGAGGCCGTGGATGGAGGCCCACAGCGCCGCAATCTGGGTAAAGAGAATCCATGGAGATCGTGGCCCATTCGACTCGGAAATGGCATCGCGCACCAGATTCATGATGTAGGTAAAGGCCTTACCCATATCAAATGGCTGCTCAGTATCGCCGGACTCTTCGAAAGAGACGGGGACAATCGAGCGGCTTGATACTTCGATAAGGGCGACGAAGCCGACGGGGTCTTCCAGCGCATACTCCAAATATCCGAAGCCGGTTGCCTTAATATAATCCAGCCCGTGGGATCCTTCTGGCACGGCCTGGTTCTGGCGCATGATCGCTAGCGTATTGGCTTCATCCAAAGACTCTTCCAAAGAACGCAGCAGGTGAGAATTACCATCGAAAAGATGCTCTGCGTCTGCCAAATCTACACCTGCTCGGGCAGCAGCTGAGCCGAGATGCAAGCTAGGCAGACCGTTATAGACAATCTCTTCGGCCGCACCACGGAAGATAGCTGCACGCTTTTCCTCAGCCGTAGACTTTGGCATGTCCTTTGCTGCTGTAGTAAACGGTTCCGCTGGACCGCCAACGAGTGCTAGCGGTTCAAAGGGCGCAATCTCCCCGTCACGCAAGCTATCTTCCAACCCAGAAAATAAAGTCTCAATGCAAGCATTGAAGGTCTGCTTCTTCGCCGTGGGCGAGAGATGACGCATAATGCCGAACGTGGCCAAGTGAGTAATACCCTGCAACTCAGACAAGAAAGTAAGTGTTTGAATCACTACCAAGCGGTGATCAAAATCGCCGCGTGCTGCAATGGCGGCTTCCCGCATGTGTTCAAGCATCCAGCGGAAGGCGGGCGGGAAGGCATCAAAGCTTTTCGCCTCTTCGATGCCGTCCTCAAAGTTGGGAAAGCTCGTTGCCGTCTCGCCGTTGTTATAAGCGGCGAAGTAAGTGGGGTTATCAACAGCCAAGTTGAAGTAGACCTTGGCAGATTCGCAAAGTTTCTGGATCGCGGTCGCGTCATCCGGCAAATTATCGAGTGCCTCGTAGGACGCTACTCGGAGACGCTCATCCAAGAACCGGCTGGTTTGAATGAAAAGGTCGTGGTCATCTTCAAAGAAGGACTTAGCTTCATCGACTGGAACAGCGATCTGCTCCGCCACAGCACAAACCTTTAAAGCGTCGCACCCACCCTTAGCCAAGATACGGGCACTCTGCTCCAACAAACGCTGCTTAGTGGAGCCCGCATGGGAAACGGTGCCTTCAAGATTGTTCACAAATATAATCCTAGCGATTTCATGCAGAATTGCTTGGGATACGTTCACTCTATAAGTTGAGTCACCCACAAAAAGGTGGGAGCACCAGAATAGACCTTTGCCAGCTTTATGCCGCTGGTCTTTATATAGCTTTGGCCCCCAGCCCGCAAGGGCTGGGGGCCAAAATAGAAAGTAGCCATTCGCCCTTTAAGTGGGCGAAGCTATTTACTCGTTACCGAGCTTTCCGTCAGCTGCGTCACGAGCCTTGTCGATCTGGTCAGCCTTGTCTTCGCCCAGCTTGCCCTTAGCTGCCTCAGCTGCCTTGTCCAAGCCCTTGTCGCTGAGCTCTTCGCCCTTGTCGGAGTTCAGCGCGTCCTTTGCCTTATCGAAGATACCCATGTGGCTATCCTTTCTTCTAGTTCTAGCTTTATCTAATAGCTGCCGTGTCCGGCAACACGCCCCAACGTACCGACACTTGAGCCAACATGCCACCGAAAAGTTCTTTAGGTCACTAGACCAAATAAGTTCTACTACTCCATATCCAAGTTGCCCTCAGGGGTATGTGGACACCCCCGCAGCCTAACGACCACCCAATAGGGCCTACTGCTTTAGCCCGGCCCTAGCCATGCTTAAGGAAAAGCAGTGAATTATTTTAGCCAAAGGCCAATTTTCCTAAGTCTTGCAAATGATAGCGTTAGACGGTATCGACGATTCTCCGACGAAGGCACTGCACCATGGCTTCCACTAACCCAGCGCGACCATCTACTCCAGAGACGGGCATGGAATTCTTTGGCTTAGTATGGCCGGGCAAGGAGGCAGCTCGAGCAGCTGCTAACACCCCTCTGCCACGCCATTTCACGCGTGATTCTGCACTCAGTACAGCTGTCGGCGCTGACAACGCGATTATTGCCGCAGATAATCTTCCAGTACTTCAGGAACTTGCCAGCCGCGGAGAGCTCTTTGACGTCATTTACATAGATCCTCCCTATAACACCGGAAAAGACTTTGTCTACCGCGACAATTACCGTTTGCGCCGGCAGATGCGCTCGGGGAGCTATGCAGAGTGGCACTCGCAATGGTTGTCTATGATGCTTCCCCGGCTCATCTTGGCCCGGCAAGTATTGTCAACAAATGGTTTTATTTTCGTATCCATTGGAGAGGACGAAGTAGCCAATACCCGCAAGGTACTCGATGAAGTTTTTGGAGAGGAGTGCTTTGCCGGCCAATTGATTTGGAAAAAGGCAGGAACCGGCAAGAATGATTCTAAGTACGCGGTGGTAGAGCACGAATATATTCTGTGCTACGCCCGTACTCCTGATAACCCTGGATTCAATGTCGATCTCCTTGGCCACACTTCCACAAAATACAACCATGAGGATGACAAGGGGAAGTACTCCTTGGTGCGGTTGGACTCTAAAACCCTTGGGTACCTTCCCTCCCTCGACTTCCCTATCTCCGGGCCCGATGGCAAGGAATATTGGCCGGACCAGCCGGTGGGAAAAGAAAAAGTCGCCCGTTGGCGCTGGGGCCGAGATATGGTTGAACAGCGCTTCGATGAGCTCGTCTTCCGCCGAGGGTTTGTTTATACCAAGAACTATCAGAAGGTGGGAGCGCGCCCACGCTCCATCTTGGACGGCGAGCGATTTGGGGTGACCCGCACTGGCCGGCGCGATGCTGAAGACGTCATGGGGCTAGAGGGCATTTTCGAGTTTCCCAAACCGGTGCGCTTGATTAAGCACCTCATTTCCATTGCAGGTGGAAAGGATGCGCGCGTCCTCGACTTTTTCGCGGGCTCTGGCACCACTGCCCAGGCGGTGGTGGAACTCAATAGCGACGATGGGGGCACTCGGTCTTTTCACCTTGTGCAAATACCAGAGCCAACCTCCCCGCGTAGCGCTGCTCATCGCGCGGGCTTTTCTACCGTTGCAGATATTTGCATTGAAAGGGTGCGCAAGGTCCCAGGCGCTAACTTTCATGTCTACAGACCGGACTAAGTCTGTGCGGTACCGGACGGGCGCCCGGGAATGCCGAAGAAGTCTAGGACGCGGTCGGTAGCGAAGAATTTGCCAACCTCATTGTGCGTGTCTGCTGTACCACCGGGCCATACGTGTGAGCCTCCGGCGATACGGATGTGTTCAAGTGGTGCGGTACAGCCGCTCCACTTCATATCGAGTGCATTGTTGACTAGGCGGGTCGTGTCGACCTTGGTAGAGCAACCATTACGTTTACGGTCCTGTTCCAGCACGGATTCCACGGAGTAGTACTTGGTCTTGTGGCGCGTTCCTCCGTAATAGCCCACCACGGGGTCCACTGTGCCATGCATGTCCAATCGCCCCACGGGCGAATGAGCGCAGTCTTTAAGAATATCTTTGTAGTAGGCAGCGGAAACGGTAGCTACGGACTTGAAGACATCGGGCATCTGACAGGCCAGGTAGGCGGCAAACCCGCCGCCGTTTGACATGCCGGTAGCAAAAATCCGGGAGTCATCTACCCGATACGTTGCTCGCACGGCATCAATGATGTCGCGAACAAATTTCTTGTCTTCTGCCGTTGATGTCTTGGCATAGGGAGCAGGGCTCCAAGCCTTCTTTTTACCTTCTGCGAAAACGGTGATGGCATCAGCGGCATCGAGGCGGGAATAGCCGCGGAGATTCTCGGCAGATTGTCCCCAGCCTGGAAAGGCCAGGACCATGGGCCACTTTTTCTCCCCGGTGTAGTCTTTGGGCACGCTGAGGATGAAGGAACGGCCCGAGGGAAGATTAACGGTGGTATAGCTTCCTGGCTCGGGTCCGCTCAGCGGTGCGGAGGTTGGGATCCCTAGGTTTTTCGTCTCGGTTGGGACTGCTTGGGGCACGGAGTCAGGCGAATCGGCCGAACATGATGCGCCGGCAACCGCAAGGAAAATCACTGCTACCGCACCAACCAGGGCCCGTAGCGACCTCGCGTTCATCTTTGTCGTCCCTTCTGCCATGCGGTCCATAGTTGCTTATAGCGGCCACCATAATCTAACAATTCGTGGTGACTGCCTTGCTCCACCACCCGCCCGTTATCCATCACGGCGATGTTATCGGCTCGTGCGGCTTGGTCTAGTCGGTGGGCCACTACCAATGCAGTTCGCCCACGCGTAACCGCTGTCGCGGCTTCTTCCAGAGCTTCCGCCCCCACCGATCCGGCCTCTGCGGTGGCCTCATCCATGATGACGATCTTGGGATCTAAAAGCAATATTCGCACCAGGGCAAGCTGCTGCGCTGCTACTGGGTCAAGGTGGATTCCCTGAGCGCCAATGACCGTATCTAGACCCTCCTCTAACTGCGCATACCACTGTGCGCCGACGCGCTGTAGTGCGTCTTCCATTTGTGCGTCTGAGGCTTGCGGGGCGGCCAAGGACAAATCTTCGCGCAGGGTTCCTGAGAATACGTGAACCTCTTGGGAAATCATCGCTAAACGCGCCACCCTTTCGGAATCAGAAAGGGCCGAGACCTCTACTCCGTCCACCAAGACTGTTCCGGTAGCCGGGACTCGCAGTCCGGCCAAAAGAGCAGCGACCGTGGTCTTTCCTGCACCAGAAGCTCCCACCAGAGCTACGGTGTGCCCAGCGGGAAGCTTAAGGTTCACGTCTTGCACAGCCCAGCCGCCGTCATCGTAGCTGAAGCTCACTTCTTTCAATTCGGCAACTCCACCTGAGGCCGGGGCGCCGAAGTCTGGTACCGCCCGTGGTGGATCCATAACCACCCCAACTATCCGAGACAGGGAGGCATAGCCGGATTGAACGGTATCGACTACTCGCATCAATCCCATGAGCGGACCCCGCAAGCGAATGAGAAGGAGCATGGCCGCGGTGACGGCGCCAACGGTGAGCGCCCCAGCCTGCACCACCCAAAAGCTGATGACCAGACCGCATACCAACATGACTAGCTCAATGACCGTCATCCATAGCTGTAGGACCATCATTGTCCTTCGCGCGGCGTACCCTTTGTCCACCACCTGTGCGGAGGCACGTTCAATACCGGCATGCATCTGGTCTTCCATGCCAAAGGCGCGCACAGTCTTTCGCCCTCGAATTGCCTCCAGGAGCCTGCGTGCCCGTTCCGCCATGGCAGCGCGTTCGTCGGTATAGCGTTGTGGAGCGCGCTGCAGGTACTGGCGCGCAGCAATGAAATATAGCGGCGTAACTGCGCCTACTACCAGTAGGTATTGCCAATTGAGGCTAACTAGTGCCACCCCGGTGGTTGCGATGGCGAAGGCAGATTTCGCCAGCACGGGGACGGTCTCAGTTACGGCTGCCGATAGTTCTGCTACGTCGTCGGTCGAGCGAGAGACCAAATCCCCAGTGCCGGCTTCCTCCACACGGTGGGTAGGCAGGCGGAGAGCGGTAGAAACCATATCCTCGCGCAATGAGGAGATTACGCGCTCGCTCAGGCGCGAAAGAACATAGAACCCCGTCGCGGAAAACAGAGCGGAGACCACAGCCACCAGCACCAACGAGATACCGATGGGCACAATGTCGCCTTGATCAATGACAGCGTCAACGATCTTTCCCAATAGGATGGGGATCGCTACATTGCTGCCGGCGCCTGCGGTAAGCAAGGCCAAGGCCGCTGCTGCTTGGGGGCGGGCACCGGGGACGTCGGAAAGCTGGCGTCCCACTTCCTTACGCACTCGGGGCCAGGAGGCCGTAGGAAACCGCATCATAGCTGCGCCCCCACTGCTGCCCACGCCGGCGAAGTGGTGAAGACAAGCGTGGGCTTAGGCCCGCGGTGATGCGCCACTCGCTGCGCAATTTCCTGCTCGGTCACCGAATCCACCGCGGTAGTTGGATCGGCCAAAATTAAGATCTCTGCGTCCGCAGCTATGGCTCGTGCAAGCGCCACGCGCTGTTGCTGTCCACCCGAAAGGTTTCGGCCGCCTTCTCCCACCTCACGGTCCAACCCGCCCGGGATATCTTCCCCTGCAGCTACGAAGAGGGCTCGTTGTGCACTCGCGCTATCCGGATGAATATTGTCCCGCACGGTCCCCTCAAAAAGCATGGTTTCGTGTGGAACAACCAGGAATCGCTCGCGCGGCAAGAAGACGAGATCCTCTGGAACAGGCTCGGGCACCACGTTGATCCCAGGGGCGAGGGCCGGAACCTGCGGTTCACTCTTCTCCACCCCGGGAGCGGCGAGGACGGCGATAATGCGCTCAGCGCTTGCCTGTGCGGCCGCCCACCGCGAGGCGATATTTCGGCCCAGCATCGTCATCGGGGTGATAATGAACTGCGTAAGGCCAATGATAGTAATGAGTTCACCTACGCTAATCATGGAACGCATGGCCATCGCCCCTGCGCCAATGCCCACTGCAATGACATAAACCGATCCCAAAATCTCCGTAGTCGCATTAAGTCGCGCTTGGGCAGCATTGGCTTCCACCGTTCGCGCATAGGCGGCACCAGACACCGCGGAATAACGCCTACTCACTGTGGCTACAGCGCCCAGGCCCTTAAGGATCCGCAGGCCCTGGACCACATCGGTGGCCATGGAGCTGGCTTTGGCCAACGCCGCTTGGCGGATTCCGGAACGCGTACGCAGAGGCTTTGCCGCCCGCACAGAGCCCCACACCATTAACGGCCCGCCACACAAAATAGCGATGCCTAAAGGCAGGTTAATACGGCTAGCCATGACCGCCACATACACAATGGCGGTGATCTCAGCGACGGGGAAAACCGTCATCATCACCGCATTCTGCACGCGCCGTGCGTCCGTGGAGGCGATGGCCAGCAGCTCGCCGGCGGTGCGGGGCTCGCCTGCGATGCCCCGCGGATCCTGAATCCTATCCGTGATGGACATGCGAACATCGTGCCCAATTACTAGCATGGCTCGCGCGTTAAGGCCGCGTCCGAACCATGCGGCTATGGCATTAAGACCAAAAGCTGCCCCCAATACCACCAGCCACATGCCTAATCGGTCAACGGATCCTTTCGACACAGCTTCATCAATGGCATGTCCCACGATCACTGGAGTCGATCCGTTAAGCAGAAAAGATACAGCCATGCAGAGTGCGGCCGGCACAGTGAGGGATGGACGAGAAAAGACAGTCTTTAGCAGCCACCTGGGATCTGATGGTGCAGGAAGTGTCCTCATAGGCAGCCATTCTAATTCGCGGTAGGTTAGATGGGCTATGACGACTCGCCGCCCCGATCCCAGCCACTTCCCTAGCTACCGCAAGGCCTCCACTAGACAAGGCCCCGGCTTCCGCAATGCCGCGCAACGTACCGCTTCCGCCCAGGCCTTCCGCCGCGGCGCGAGCACCTATCACGATGTGCGCCCCGGCTATCCGGACGAGGTTTCTGCCCTTATCGCTGACGCCCATACCGTTGCCGATATTGGTGCCGGTACTGGAAAACTCACCGAGTCCCTACCCAATCCTCGGGTTTTGGCTCTGGAGCCTTCCGACGATATGGCTGGAATTCTCGCAGCACGCCTCCACCTGCCAGTCCTTCGTGCTACGGCCGAAAACACCGCGCTTGCCGACGCCTCCTTAGACGCCGCCTGCCTCGCCCAAACCTGGCACTGGGTCGACGTGCCAGCCGCCTGTGCAGAGCTTGACCGCGTCCTCGCGCCGGGCGGGAAGATTCTCCTGGTGTGGAACACGCTTGATGTCAACGCGGACCCCTGGATCCTGCGGCTGTCTCGGATCATGCACTCCGGGGATGTACATAAACCAGGCTTTTATCCGAACTACACGGAGCCGTGGTCTTTAGACCACGAGCTGCGCTTGACCTGGGAGAACGAGCTTACCCCGGAGCAGCTTCACCAGCTGATGCACACCCGATCCTATTGGCTGCGCAATGGCGAAGACATCCATGAACGTATGACCCACAACCTGGATTGGTACCTCTACGAGCACATGGGATTTAAGCCGGGGCAAAAACTACGCATCCCGTACCGCACGGATGCCTTCGTGCTGGTACGGGATTCGGATTAGAGCAGGACCTGCGCCAGTAGCGAGCCCACCACGCAGGAGGTGAACACCGAGATGGCGCCAGGGACAAGGAAGGAGTGGTTGATGACGAACTTGCCAATGTGGGTAGTGCCCGTGCGGTCGAAGCCGATGCAGGCTAGGTCCGAAGGGTAGGTTGGCAAAATGAAGTAGCCGTATGCTGCGCCGTAGAAACCAACGATAATGGCGGGATCGATGCCGAGCTGCAGGCCAATCGGAGCGATGGCAACCAGGGCGGCGGCCTGGGAGTTGACCAGCTTGGACACGATGACCAGTACCACCGCGTAGGCCCACGGGGCGGCCTCCACTACGGACCCGAGGTTGGACTCCAGGGCATCGATATGGGCTTCGAAGAAGGTATCTGCCATCCATGCCACACCAAAGACCGAGAATACTGCGGTCATACCAGCCTTAAAGACTGGCGTGGACGCGATCTTCTTCGGGTCAGCCTTGCAGCTAAGCAGGATGATTGCGCCGGCAACAAGCATGACCATTTGGATAACCAGGTTCATCGAAAGCGGGCTCAACTCGCCATCATCGCCTGGGACGAGGGGGCGCAGGAACTCGAACGCACCGAGTGCCACCACGCTGGCGATAGCCACGAGGAAGATAACCACCGCACGCTTTGCTTCTGGCGAAAATTCCTCATCCATGAGCGACCCGGTGGACTGGTGAATGCTTTCTGCGAACTCCGGATCCTTCATGCGCTCCTGGAATGCCGGGTCCTCGTCCAAATCCTTGCCGCGGCGCAGCGACCACAGCGCAGCGAGGATAACGCCGGCAAGCGAGGCGGGCATAGCCACCATGAGGATCTGCGGAATGGAATAGGCATGGTCGATAGCGCCGGCATTCTCCGCGATGATGGACGCTAGGGATACGGTGGCCACAGACACTGGCGAAGCCGTAATACCCATCTGAGCCGACGTCGATGCCACGGCCATGGGGCGCTCTGGGCGGATGCCCTTCTTTAGGGCAATATCCTCGATGATCGGAAACATCGTGTACACGACGTGACCCGTACCGCATAGAACCGTCAGGAACCAAGTGGTCAGCGGCGCGAGGATGGTAATGCGCTCTGGGTGGGCGCGGAGAAACTTCTCGGCAAATTGCATCATCACTTCCAAGCCACGCGCCTGTTGCAAGGTGGCCGCGCAACCGATGACCGCAATGATGGTCAGCATCACGGACACCGGCGGCTCACCCGGGGCGAGGCCGAAGACAAAGACCATGAGCATCAAACCGATGCCGGAAATAAGACCAAGTCCGATACCACCATAGCGAGTGCCCAGAAGCAGGGCACTGAGGATGATGATGACCTGAAGCACGATGGCCAGAATTGAATCTGGCGCAATTACGCTGGCTAGCATGCTGAGCCTTCCATCACGAGAGAATCTTTGACTGGTTATATCCTATCCAGACCCACATGAACGGATATAAACGGAAAGGCGAGCGAAGTCTCACACCGTGTCCGGTGCAATAATCGCTCGCCTGAATGCTATAATCCCAGCGTAACGGGCATACTGCTAGCGCTTCTTGCCGCGCTTTTCCCTCACGCGCACTGCGATGCGGATAGGCGTTCCGTGGAAACCGAACCGCTCGCGGAACTTGCGCTCAAGGTAGCGGCGATACGCCGCATCCAAGAAGCCCGTCGTAAACAAGACGATGGTCGGCGGCTGAGTCGAGGCCTGCGTGGCGAACAATACGCGCGGCAGGCGGTTATTCTTCATCGGCGGCGGGTTAGCCGCGATAGCCTCACGCAGCCAGTTATTCAGCTGGCCCGTGGACACACGCTGATCCCAGCTTTCCAGTGCCTCAATCATGGCCGGCTCCAGCTTCTGCAGCGCGCGGCCCGTTTCCGCAGAGATATTCACACGCGTAACCCACGGCAAGTGGCTCAGCTGCTGATCAATCTCGCGGTCCAGGTAGTAGCGGCGATCCTCATCCATGAGGTCCCACTTATTAAACGCAATCACCAGTGCCTTACCCGCCTCGAGCACCATATTGAGCACGCGCTGGTCTTGCTCGGAGATCTCCTCAGAGGCGTCGATAAGCATGATGCAGACCTCAGCAGCATCGATTACGCCGCGGGTGCGCAAGGACGCATAGTACTCATGCCCCTGCGCATTCTTTACCTTCTTGCGCAGGCCCGCGGTATCAATGAACTTCCACAGCTGCTCATCTAGCTGCACTAGAGAGTCCACCGGATCCACGGTGGTTCCCGCGACGTTGTCGACCACGGAGCGCTCCTCGCTGGTGAGCTTATTCAGCAGCGAGGACTTGCCGACGTTAGGCTTGCCCACCAATGCGACGCGGCGAGGTCCAGAGGTAATCGCGGTCTGCCGAGGCTCTTCAGGGAAGACCCGCAGAATCTCATCGAGCACGTCCGCACCGCCGCGGCCATGCTGGGCGGATACGGGCCACGGATCGCCCAAACCCAAGGCATAAAATTCCGCCATATCTGCGTACTGATTATCGGAATCGAACTTATTCGATACCAAAATCACTGGCACAGGCGATTTCTGCAAGCGGCGGGCCATAACCTCATCCGTCTCCGTGATGCCCACCTTGGTGTCAACCACCATAACGATGACATCGGCAGTTTCCATGGCGACTTCTGCCTGGCGGGCAATCGCCGCATGGATACCCTTCACGTTGGGATCCCAGCCACCGGTGTCCTGCACCAAAAAGCGCTGGCCATTCCAGTCCGCAACATAGGAGATGCGGTCACGGGTAACGCCTGGGTGGTCCTCTACCACCGCTTCGCGGCGGCCAAGGAAACGGTTAACCAAGGAGGACTTACCTACATTTGGGCGCCCGACTACGGCCACCGTGCACAATGCTTCCTCGGTGTGATCATCGGATTCCACACCGAAAGCGCGGGAGAGTTCTTCCCACTCCTCTTCGCTCAAAGGTTCTTCTGCGTGCGCATCGTCGCCATAATCGGCCTCTCCGAATTCCGAGTCATCGAAGTCATAGTCGAATTCCTCGGTATTGAAATCATCGGCGGCCCAGCCAGGTGAGGCCTCTACGACCTCATCATCGAACTTACCGACCGGATAATGGAACTGAGTCTCCGACTCTTCCTGGGGATCGTGATTAGTCATTGGCAGACTCCTTTACCACGTTAATCAGAGCTTCCAGCACATCCTCTGGGCTCATATTGGAGGTATCGACTAGGGTTGCGTCTTCCGCTGGGCGCAGTGGTGAGGTCTTGCGGGAAGAATCCGCAGCGTCCCGGCGCTGGACATCTGCGAGTACCGTCTCGTAATCCGAAGCGATGCCCGCCTTTTCATTCTGGGCTTGGCGGCGCTGAGCGCGGACCTCGGCAGAGGCAGTCATGAATGCCTTTGCGGGGGCGTCGGCAAGCACAACCGTGCCAATATCGCGTCCTTCTACAATCGCGCGGTGAGCCTCGCGGGCAAGCTTGCGCTGCAGCGCAACCAGATTCTCGCGCACCTCCGGAATGGCAGATACAGCGGACACGTTGCGGGTGACTTCGTCTTCTCGAATAACGCGCGAGACGTCCTCACCGCCGAGGAGAACCTCGGTGGAGTCCGGGTCATCGGATACCCCTAAGGGCAGATTGGCCGTAGCCGCAATAACCGCGGCGGTGTCAGCAGGGTCGACGCCTTCACGCAGCACCGCAAGCGTTGCCACTCGGTACATCGCACCAGTGTCGACGTACTTTGCATTCAGTTGCTTGGCCAGCGCACGGCACGTGGTCGACTTTCCAGTTCCAGATGGGCCATCCACGGCGAGGATGAGACCCTCATTCGGCATATTAGAAA
Organism: Corynebacterium sp. MSK074; assembly: GCF_030229735.1. Lineage (NCBI taxonomy): Bacteria > Bacillati > Actinomycetota > Actinomycetes > Mycobacteriales > Corynebacteriaceae > Corynebacterium > Corynebacterium sp. MSK074. The sequence continues at coordinate 15,080 of NZ_JASPIX010000017.1, read as the reverse complement.
TCATTACATCTCCACCGCCTTGTATAGGCTAGTCAGCTCGCTGGAGTTGAGGGCACGCAGACCGCCAGGCTTCATATCACCCAGCTGAACCGTATGCAGCTTAGTACGCACCAGGCGCTGCACGGGGAAGCCCGCTTCCTTCAACATGCGACGCACGATATGTTTACGGCCTTCGTGCAGCTCAAGACGCACCAGAGAATACCCCTGGTTGGTATCAACTACCTGTGCAAAGTCCGCCTTTGCCAGTCCGTCTTCCAGCTCGATACCTTCCTTGAGTTGGCGCACGAGCTTCCTATCGGCCTCGCCCAATACTGTCGCGAGGTAGGTCTTGGTCACCTCGTACTTGGGGTGCATCAAGCGGTTGGCCAACTCGCCATCATTGGTGAGGATAAGCAGGCCTTCCGTATCGGCATCGAGGCGGCCGACGTGGAAGAGTCGCTGGCCAGCTGCGACCTTTTCTGACACCACGTCGCCCACGCACGGGCGCCCCAGGTCATCAGACATGGTGGACTGCATGCCGCGCGGCTTATTGAGCACAAAATATTCGTGCTCCTCATTGACGTTGACGCGCACGCCGTCTACTCGGATGACGTCAACGGAGGGGTTTACCTTGACGCCTTGCTTGGCGATGATCTTGCCGTTGACCTCAACTCGGCCGGCATCGATGAGGATTTCTGCGTGGCGACGGGAAGCGACGCCCGCCTTGGCGAGCACCTTTTGGAGGCGTTCTCCCTTGGGCTTGTCTTCATCGACCAGCCAATCGGCGCCCAATTCGCGGGCTACGGATTCTGCAGTAGCCTTCTGCTTTTTCTTTGACACATGCTGGTGACGGGCCGGCTTAGCATTGGAGACAATGATGTCACTGTCTCGCTGCTTCTTATCCGGTGTGCCGTCACGGCGAGCGGGAGGAGTCACGTACGTGTCCTTTTCTCTCGAAGATATGAAATTACCTGGGCAATCCTACCCCACGCTAGTACTCTTCGTCGATCGCCTCTACGTCAGGCAACAGCGGTGCCAAGTCTGGCAGGCGCTCCAAAGAATCGATCCCCAATAACTCGAGGAATAATTCCGTCGTCTCGTACCGGTGCGCGGCGCCCTCAAAATCATCCTGCGGCAACTCCCGGACCAACCCGCGCAGGTTAAGGGTACGCATAACACCATCAACGTTGACACCGCGAACCGCCGCCACCTGCTGGCGAGTAACAGGCTGGCGATAAGCCACTACCGCCAAAGTCTCCAGAGCAGCGCGGGAGAGCTTGGTTTGGGCACCATCCAAGAGAAATTCTTCTACCGCACCGGCATTTTCGGTGCGCGTATAAAAGCGCCACCCCTCTTGGGTCTCGCGCAGGTCAATACCGGAACCGCGACTATCCAACTCCCGCTGAATAGAACGCAAGCAATCACTAACGACGTCCGCTTCCGCCCCCAGCGCACGCGCCAATGACTCCACAGAGGCTGGAGAGTCGAGCACGAGCAATATGGACTCAAGACGGGAACGCAACTGCGAGATGAGGGGAAGATCCATAGCGCCCGAGTTTACTGGAGAAGAAAAAGTCGCTGAAAATTCTTCAAATCACTTTTAATCCTGACTGTGACTCGTATAACATATTGTCATGGAAACTATCACTCGCACTGACAGACTCATCCTCATCCCGCTGTCCGCCGCTAATACCGAAGAGACCCACAAGGTCTACAGCGACGGACGTATCTGGAACCACCGTCCCAATGGGCGCTTTGCTGACATCCGCACCACGCGTGCACTCGCACAAGCATCCTCCGAGTCGTGGGACGCCCACCACTTCGGGCCTTGGGCCGCGTATATGCGCCACAACCCTTCGGAATTCGTCGGTGTCGGTGGTGCCATCTTCGTCGACGAGGGAAACTTCTGGGACATCAAATACCGACTGCGCCCCGCCCACTGGGGTGCAGGTTTTGCCACCGAGATCACCTCCGCGGCGGTGAAGAGCATCCGCCAGGTGGACCCCAACTCACCGATCACGGCCCGCGTAACCACAAATCACCCGGCGGCCATCCGGGTCATCGAAAAGCAAGGGCTCCAACAGGTATGGGAAGGGCGCCGCATAGGCACCGAGGACAACCCAGATGAACCAGACGTACGCGTCTACTCCGACCGCGAGCTCTCCCCCGAGACACTGGAATTCATCCAGCAGCGCCCTTAGTCCCAGTTCGCTGCGGCAACTACCGCTGGGTCAACATCCAGGCCCGTCCACGAGAGGTCCAGCTGACCCAGCGCTTCTTCTTGTTGAGCATCAACCGCCTTGGCTTTGTACAACTCCAACAGGGCCAAGAAACGCCCCACTACCTGCATAGAAACCGTACAGTCGCGGGTTAGCGCACCAAAGCTGGTCCATTGACCTGCGCCGAGTAGCTTGAGTGTTTCCAAGATCTTGCCGGCCTGCTCTGGTACTGATACTGCTACGGCGTGCACGTGACCGGTTGCCACCTCCTCCGGTGGTTTGGGACGGAACACGCCCGCAGCCAACTCGGCAAAGCTGGCCGGCGTATGGCCGAGCGAAACTGGAGGCAAAAGTTCAGCAAACGTCTCCTCGATGGAAACCGCGCGCGGATAGCTGCGCTGCGCCTCGCGCTGCCACACGGCGAATTGGTCCGCTGCTTGCTTATAAGCCTTGTACTGCAACAGACGGGCAAAAAGGAGGTCGCGCGACTCCAGCAGTTCTAAGTCTTCAATATCGTCGACGTCACCGCGCGGCAGTAGCCGTGCCGCCTTCAAATCCAAGAGCGTAGCTGCCACTAGCAAAAAATCAGTGGTCTCATCCAGATCAGCGGACTCTCCCAGCTGGCGTGTATACGCCACGAATTCGTCCGTCACTTCTGACAGCGCAACGTCAGTCACGTCCATCTTCTTGGACTGAATGAGCTGCAATAGCAGGTCAAATGGGCCTTCAAAATTCCGCAGTGCAATGCGAAAGCCCGTAATCTCCGGCTGGGTCACGATACCTTAAACGGTCGAGCGCTCGATGACCTCTTTGGCCAGGTTCCGGTACTGCTGCGTGGCCGGGGAGCTTGGTGCCCAGGTAGTAATCGGCTCGCCGGCTACCGAAGTCTCTGGGAATCGAACGGTCCGGGTAATGACGGTGTCAAAGACCTTATCGCCAAAGTAATCCACCACTCGGGACATAACTTCCCGGGCGTGCTTGGTCCGGCGGTCAAACATGGTCACTAGGATTCCCATGACCTCAAGGTCAAAGTTAATGCGATCAGAAACCTTTTCCACGGTATCGGTCAACAGCGCCAAACCGCGCAGGGAGAAGAACTCGCACTCCATAGGGATGATCACACCCTGTGAGCAAGCAAGGGCGTTGACGGTAAGCAAGCCCAAGGAAGGCTGGCAATCAATAATGATGAAATCATAATCGCGGCGCACCGGACGCAGAGCTCGGGCAAGGGTGTGCTCGCGACCTACTTCATTGACCATCTGAATTTCTGCGGCGGAAAGGTCGATATTTGCCGGCACCAGATCCAAGCCCGGTACACCGGTGTGCTGGATAGCGGAATGAATAGAGGTGTGACTATCGAGCATCACGTCATAAATGGTGTCCTCGATATCATCATGCGTGAGACCAAGGCCTGCCGACAGCGCTCCCTGGGGGTCAAGGTCAACCAAGAGGACTTTACGGCCATACTCCGCCAAGCAGGCACCCATATTGATGGTAGAGGTGGTTTTGCCGACGCCACCCTTTTGGTTACACATCGAAATAATGGTGGCCGGCCCATGCTTCTCCAAGGGTGCGGGTTCCGGTAGCTCACGGATAGGACGACCGGTCAGCCCCACCTCTACGTCAGAGGCAGAAAAGAGACCCTCTTCGCTCACAGTCACACCTGCTTCCTTGACGCCAAGTTCCGGACCATGACACTTGGCTTAGGGTTGATTACAACGTTGTCATTAAAGCGTACCCGCTACAGCCCAAAAGTACCGAGACTTAGTGTATATCAAGCGTTTAGCGTTGACTAGAACGGCGTTTGAGGATTGCCACTAGAGCTATGAGTGCGATGAGCACCGCTGCGGCTACCCCTCCTATAATCCACCCTAGATATGAGCCGCCGTCTTCTTCTTTGGGTTCCTTTCGCTGGCGCTCATCGAGGTTTTCCGCGGCGGATTGATAGTTAGGGTCCTGTAGGGTGACGATGAGTGCGGCCCCAGAACCGTCATTGCGAAGCAACTGCATGATAAAGGGATTATCAGGCGCCTCGCCCTCCGGATAAGTCAAGGTGAGGGTTCGAGAAGAGGCATCCACGTCACGCTTTACGCCTTGGATGATATTGCCCTCGCCATCGAGGTAACGCAGCGTGACGTCGTTTTCTTGCGTGTCCTTGAACTGCTGGTAGAGGTCAAAGGCCTGCTTGAAGCCCATCTTCGCGGTAATAGTATTGCCTTCGATTTTGGATTCAAGGTTGACGTATTCCGCGCCTTCAAGGTTGGCTTCCCCAGCAGGCTTGCGCTCCGGCTTTTCACCTGGAACAACCGGCAAGTTGCTATTTTCCTTCGACGGCGCGGGCTTGCCATCTCCGCTCTCGGCATCTTTTCCTGCTGGAGCATTGTCACCTCCAGTCGGCTTATCAGAGCCCGAATCCGGCGCTGGAGCTGGGGCCGGTCCGCCTTCCGCGCCATCAATTTCTTCCTGAATGTCCTCCTGCGCAACCGACCCATCGGCTACCAGCGTCAGGGTCGCATTCATGCCTTGGGCGGAGACAGGAACCGAGACTTGGCCGCCTTCTGCTGGGGCGGTGATGGTAGCGGAGGTACCAGAGGCAGACACGCTCCACCCATCGCCGGAGTAGCTAGCTTCGGCCGGCACGGGCAAGCTTACAGTCGTGGTCTGGCCGGCAGGAACCGAAATGGGAGCGGCAATAGCAGCCTCTACTTCCGGCGGCAGCTGGGCGTGTGCCACCGCTGGGAAAAACAAGGCGGTAGATAGCACCGCACCAGCTACACGAGTTGAAAACATATAGGTCCTTTCTTAGGCACGGGGATGCGCAGTGCGCCACACCTCGCGCAAGGAATCGGCAGTGACGTGAGTATATATTTGCGTTGTTGTCACCGAGGAATGTCCCAGCAATTCTTGCACGGTGCGCACATCTGCGCCGCCTTCAAGCAGGTGCGTCGCAAAAGAATGCCGCAACGTGTGCGGAGAAATGGACTTTCCCAATTGCGCCCGCTGCGCTGCCGTCTTCAACACAGTCCATGCACTTTGACGCGATAGAGCCCCACCGCGGGTATTGAGAAACAGCGCCGGCGTCTTCCCTTTGCTCAGCGCCGGTCGCGCCCGCACCAGGTAGGCATCGAGAGCCTGGCGAGCATGCGAGCCCACTGGCACAACCCGCTCTTTGTCTCCCTTGCCCCGCAGGCGTATTACCTCCTGCGCGGAGGAAACGTCATCAACGGTAAGGGAGATAATTTCTGAGATGCGCGCGCCGGTGCCATAGAGCATCTCCAGCAGGGCACGGTCGCGCACATCTACTGGGGTCTCAGTAGGGGTCGCTTCAATGAGGGCGGTGACCTCGTCAACCGATAATGTCTCAGGCAAATGCTGCCCAGTTGACGGAGGGGTTACCTCAACCGCGACATCGACGTCCACTACGCCTTCTGACACGGCAAATTTATGCAGTCCGCGAGCAACGATGAGCGCTCGGTTGGCTGAGGACACCGCCATGTGTGAGCGCAGGTCTTTGAGATAAGCCTCCACCATCGGTCGTGTCACCAACCGCAGATCATCTACCCCGTTATCCCTCAGCCAGGAGAGGTAGCGGCGGACATCGCGGCGATAGTTGCTCAACGTATTGGCAGAAACGCCGCGCTCGACTGCTAGGTGATTAAGCCACGTCTGCGCTATGTTTTCGAGCGCACTCACAGCTGCTTTAGGTCCGCGCCCGTGCGGCGGGAGCTCATTGAGGTCGGTCGAAGGTCGAACGGCTCCTCCACGCTGCGGGTCTGCTTGCCGCCGCGCAGCACAGCGTAGGCGGCCAAGATACCACTGCAGGCGATGGAATTGACGATGTCGCCGCGCAGCACTTTGTCGACGGCCTCATCGAGTCCCACCCAGGCGACTTCCATATCGGCCTCTTCGTCACCGGTAGCCTCCATCCGGGGGACCTCGGAAAGCTCCGAGGCAAGGAATACGCGAACCGCCTCCTCGCAGAAACCCGGCGAAGTCACAAGGTCCGTCAGCACGGACCACGTCTGCGCGCTCAGACCGGCCTCCTCCTGCAGTTCACGCTGGGCGCCGGTCAGCTCATCCTCACCGCGAACGTCGAGCAATCCCGCTGGCAGTTCCCACAGGCGCTTTCCCACGCTGTGGCGGTACTGATACACCATCGCAATACGCTCGTCTGAGTCCACTGCCACGACGGCCACAGCACCTAGGTGCTCGACTACTTCCCGGGAGGCAGATACGCCACCGGGCATCAGTACCTCGTCGCGGCGCAGGGCAATAATGGGGGCGTCGACAAGCAGCTGCGAATCAAGCACCTTGAAATCATGCGCCATGGGCTATTCCTTTCCCGGCAAGGCGGAGTCAGCAGTTTCGGTGGCGCCATAGTCACCCTGGCCACCATCAAGTTGTTCCTGGGTGGCCAGAATGACCGCAATGCGCTCCACTGCCCGTTCTGTGCTATCGACCGTAGACAGCTCCGCGTCCTGATCACGCACTTGGGCTAGCGCCTTATCATCCTGGGTCTGCTTGGTGCGCCCGCTCAACACCACGGACCCATTGACCTCATCCAACCCGGTGGCAAATTCTGCCAGCGCGGTTGACGGGTAACCTCGCAGGCCATTTCCAGAGACCACGATGATGGCCTGGGCAGGCACGATGGTGCCGTCCTCGTAATCAATAAAGCCCTCGTCGCGCAGCTTATGGAGCACGTCTGCACGCTCGTCTACCGAGGCCAAAGGTTTCGTGCTCTCAGGATCCATAGACAGCGCAGTACCCAGGACCTCACCGCTGAGGGCTCCTGCAGAATCCAAGTCCTTGATATCTGCCTTCTTGGGCGCAATATCTTTCAAGATGGGAAGCAGCTTGTCCTTAGTTTCGGGGCGCAAGAAGTCCTTGGTCAGCTTAATCTCGCCGGCCTCCGTGGCATCGGAAGACTCCAAGAGCTTCCGAATCGCGTCCACGTCTCCGCCATTGGCGTCATCGGTGGTCACGATGAGTACTGGGCGCTGCGACAATGTCCCGTCAACCATTTCCGCACCAGAATCGGCCACGATCTTGTCGCTAGCCTCATTCTGGGTCTGCAGAATCTTATTGTCTTGGACCACCTTGCGGTGTTCCTCGCGGATTGGGTCGTCGTCTGCCATGCTGGTGGTCAGGTTTGGCGCAATCACCAGGGCGCCCAAGGCTACGCCTACCGCGGCGCCGAAGCCCAAGCCTGCTACAAGCTCAGTCTTTGCCATGCCTTATGCGCCCCCAAAGAGGCTAGACCAGGTTTCGCTAAGGTTGCTAGCAAAGTCTTGGCTGCCGCCAAAACCGACGATGAGGATGACCGCCGCAATGGCAACGAGGATTCCCAGTACTGCCCACAGCCAGCCGAGGTTGGAGGAAGGCGCACTGTAGAGATTGATCACCGCATCAGCGTCAACCACCTTGGTACCGGCCTTGAGGCGGGACAGCACGGCCGAGGGGTTGGTGCGGTCAGCAAAGATATCATCGAGGTCTACCCCACCGCCGGCCTGCACGATGAGATCCGCGCCGTGGTAATCAGCAAAGAGTAGGCCCAGGTCGGTACCTGAGTGTGTTGCTGCGGGGAAGGTCATCGCGCCGATGCCGAGGTCCTGGATGCGGTCGAGGCCTTCTACCTCCCCTTCCGGGTCCGCAGGAACGATTACGCGGGCACCGCAACGCAGAGCTTCATCACTCACGCCATTGGGATCCCCAATAATGAAATCTGGCTTATATCCTTGGGCCAGCAAGGAATCTGCCGCCGATCCCACTGCGATCAGCAGCGGCTCATACTCGCGGATAAAGTTGCGCAGCTGCTTGAGCTGTTCGCGGTGCCTATCGGTAGGCGAAAAGAGGACAACCTTGCGGCCGGCGATTTCGGAGCCGGAGGCGGGGACGCCGAGGCCGTCGATAAGCAGTGGGCCTTCCGAGTTAATAAAATCGATGGAATTGCCAAAGAAGGATTCCATGTGGTCGATCAGCGCGCCCTGCGCCGCAGTGAAGTTCTTTTCTGCTCGCTCGCGGGTTACCACGCGGCCGGTGCCGAGCGCTTTATCGCCGCTAAAGACCGTGCCGTCTTCCCCGATGCGCGCCTTTTTGCCCTCTTTGAACTCGGAAACAAAGGACTGCCCCACGCTTTCAAGGAGGGTAATGTCGGCGTCAAGCAGCATGTGCGGGCCATAATTTGGGACAGTGCCGGTAGAAAATTCCGCCACGTTAATGACGGCGGAGGGCTTAAGGTCTACAAGAGTTTGAGCCTCGTGGCGAGAGATATTGGCCGCATCAATTACGGCGACATCGCCTTCACTAAACTTTTTCATCCCCTTAGCGCCTGGAGTGCAGTCGCGCAGCGCACCAGGCTGCTCGGGGTTACGGGAAAACAGAGCCATGGGCCCTATTGTGGCGTGATTATGGTTTCGAGTGGGTGAGGCGCGCGGAAGCTTCTTCCTGTGCGCGGTCAAAAAGCTCCTGCGCGTGCGCTCGGCCGGTCTCGGTGTCGTCCAACCCCGCCAGCATGCGGGCCAGCTCCTCCACGCGTTCCTCCTGTGATAGCTCGGCCACGCCAGAGGTAAATTTCTCCTTCGATACATGCAGGTGCGCATCCGCGTACGCTGCGACCTGTGGCAGGTGCGTTACCACAATCACTTGGTTATGCACCGCCAAGCGCGCCAGGCGGCGGCCGATCTCTACCGCTGCGCGCCCGCCCACGCCGGCATCGACCTCATCGAAGACCAAGGTGGCGCCGTCCTCGTCTGCCAGCACGACCTCCAAGGCCAGCATGACACGGGAAAGCTCGCCGCCCGAGGCAGCAGAGGCAATCGGCTTACCATTCAACTGCAGCTCGGCCGCGTCTGCACCGGACTTAGAATATTTCGCCTGCGTAAGCTCGACCGTCAAGGTCGAATTTGGCATGGCCAAGCCATGGAGCTCCTGCGTTACCTGCTCCCCCAAAGCTTTCGCCGCTTTCCGACGCCCCCTTGTCAGCTCCCCTGCCCGCTCAATCATCACCGATTCAGCGTCTTTGACCTGCTTTTTCAGCTCCTCCAGGGCTTCAGTAGAGGTATCCATAGACTCGAGCTTTGCCGCCGCCTCATTGCGCCAGGCCACGACGCCATCAATATCCCCTGCGTACTTCCTAGTCAACGTGCGCAATTCCTGCTGCCGCTGGAGGGACTTTTCCAATAGGTGTGGATCCGCCGGCAGCCCCGCCAGATATCCACCGAGCTCGCCGGAGATATCGCCCAGTTGCGACGAGATCTCGCTGAGCCGTTCGCCCAAGGCCGCCAGTTCCTTATCGGTGGAGCCCGCCAATGCCGAGACCGCCCGGCCCAGCAAGGCCGAGGCAGCCTCCTCCAGCTCCTCGGTGCCGTCGATGGCAGCCAGCGCAACTTCCGCGGACTCTCGCAGCCCATCGACGTCTTGCAGCTTGCGAACCAACTGCACCAGTTCTTCATCCTCGCCGGGTTCTGGGGCGATGCCATCGATCTCATCGACGGCGAATTGCAGACGGTCAACTTCCTGCGCCAGCTCGCGGCGCTGCTCCGTGCGCCGCTTATAGTCCTTCGCTAGGCTGCGCCACTCTTTAAAGGCCTCGGTATAGCGCTCCCGCACACGGGCCAATTTCGGATCCGCACGGTCTACCGCACCCAGTTGCTCCTCGGGCGCGAGCAAACGCAGCTGATCATTTTGCCCATGCACTGTAATGAGCTCGCGCGCGAACTCGCCCAAGGTTGCAGCCGGTACCGCCCGGCCGCCTAAATAGGCCCGCGATCTTCCCGCGGCAGAGACTGTGCGTGAAACGATATACTCGCCATTTTCGTCGGGCTCTCCGCCTACCGACTCCACCAGCTCACGGATCGAGTCCTTTGCAGAGGAAAAATGTCCCTCCACTGCAGCCTTTTTCGCGCCATCGCGCACCCGGGAGGCGTCCGCGCGACCACCGGCTAAGAGCCTTAAACCAGTAACCACCATGGTCTTACCCGCACCGGTTTCACCGGTAAGCACGGTAAGGCCCGCGGATAGTTCCGCGGAGCTCTGGCTAATAACGCCCAGATCATTGATGGAAATATCGACGAGCACTATTTCTCCTTCGGCCCGCGCCACCCTTCCACGGGCAGGCGCAGCTTCGAGACTAAACGGTCAGTAAAAGGTTGGTCATCCAAGCGTACCCACCGCACCGGACGCTCGCCTCGCACTACTTCCACTCGTGCCCCTGGTGGCATCGCAAATTCGCGGAAGCCGTCTAATATCACGGTGGCTGGAGTCGTGCGCATCGTCGATTCGACGGCCACTAAAGAATTGGGCGATACAACCAATGGCTTGGTAAACAGCGCATGCGCATTATTAGGTACCACCAAAATTGCATCCAGAGAGGGCCACAACACAGGACCACCTGCGGAAAACGCATAGGCGGTGGAGCCGGTAGGCGTGGAAATCAGCACGCCATCGCAGCCAAAGGACGACACCGGCCGGCGGTCAACTTCCAAGATTGCATCCAGGACGCCGGAGCGGTTTTGGTTTTCTACCGAAGCCTCGTTCAAAGCCCAGCTGCGGCTAAGAAGGGTTCCTTCCTCATCAAAGATGGACACATCAATGGTGAGGCGGTCTTCAATGCGGTAGCGCTTTTCAATGACCCGCACCAAGGCCTGGTCGAGGGATTCAACCTCCCACTCGGCCAGAAATCCCACGTGTCCTAGGTTGATGCCCAGCACTGGAATATCTACGGCCCGCGCCATGTCGGCGGCACGGAGGAAGGTTCCATCGCCGCCTAAAACCAACACCAATTCGCACCCTGCGGCCGCATCTTCAGTGTGGGGTACATGCTTTAATCCCGGCAGTACCTTTTCGTCCGCGCACACTCGAACAGTAATTCCCGCACCTTGCAAAAGCTCCGCTGCACGCGACGTCGCCTCCAGGTTCTGCTGGCGGTTGGCATGAGGTACCAACAGGATCTCACGTGTCATTGCGGGCCTTCCTCGACTGCGCGGTCAATCATTTCTTCCACTGTAGCCAGATCTGTGGGCTGGCCGTCCTTCTTCAGCCACAGGAAGTACTCCACATTGCCGCTTGGCCCAGGCAGCGGTGATGCAACAGCCCCATGCATACTAAGCCCCAGCGACAACGCAAATTCAGCGACTTCCTTGGTTACTTCTTTGCGTAACTCCGGCGAACGAACCACGCCACCGCTGCCGAGGCGCTCCTTGCCCACTTCAAACTGGGGCTTCACCATGGGCAACAACCAAGCACCGTCCTTCAGACAATCCACAATGGCCGGCAATACCAAGCGGAGGGAAATGAAGGACAAGTCGCCTACCATGCCGTCGCAGGGGCCGTCGGTAAGCTCCAGCGTCAAATTCCGAATATTGGTGCGGTCTAAAACAGTTACGCGATCATCGTTTTGCAAGCGCCAGAGCAGCTGCCCATAGCCCACGTCGACAGACAGCACTTCCTGCGCACCGTGTTCCAAGCACACGTCCGTAAAGCCACCGGTAGAAGCGCCGGCATCGAGGATGCGGCCGTTCATGTCGACGTCGAACGCCGCCAAGGCGCCCAAGAGCTTGTGAGCGCCACGTGAAGCCCACTTGTCTTCTTCGGCTTCCTCTACCTTGATGGAAACCTCGGGCTCTACAATCGACGCCGGCTTCTGCGCCTTGAAGCCACCAACCGTGACACGGCCGGACTTAATCATCTCCCGTGCCTGCTCACGTGACCGCGCAATCTTTCGGCGCACCAGCTCCGCATCTAACCTACGACGTTGTGGGGGCATCAATTCTCCTGCAATGCATCGCGCAACACATTGTGAGCGCGATCAAGCTGATCTACTTCAGCGGCCAAATCCGCTGCGTCTTCTCCAAGGATCTCTGCTACTTCCGCATCGATCTCTGCCGGTTCCTTGACGGCTCGAAAATCGTGCGGCTTTACCGCCATTGCGCAACAACCTTTTCCGCACGCTCGCTACGCGGCTGAATATAGCGCGGCGGCGACGGCATGGCCCATGCAACTTCCAACACCGTGCGCAACGCCTGAACGGAGGTAGACTTTTCGTCGCCGCCCTCGAGCAAAAGGTCATGGCCATCGCACCGCGCCGTAAATCCACCCTGTGCCCCGGGACGAGCGACAGAGACAGGAAGGGCCAACTCGTGCATGCCAGCGCCAATAAAGTTAGGGCGTGCCTCCACAGGAGCCTCAATCAGCTCCAACTCACCAGAAACGCCGGTGAGCACATGGAAGGTATCCATTGCAGCAGAGTTACCACCTGCAATATCAGTATCCAGACGGTCTCCCACAGCAAGTGGCTTTTTCGCGCCGATTTGCTTTGCCGCAAAAGTAAACATGGCCGGCTCAGGCTTGCCAGCAGATACCGGCTCTACCCCGGTGGCTGACTGGATGGCGGCAACCAGAGAACCATTTCCCACAGCAAGACCTCTCTCAATCGGCAGAGAGGTATCGAGATTCGAAGCAAAGAACTTGGCTCCCTGGCGGATGGCCAAGGCACCTTCAGTCAAGTGTTCCCAGCCAACCGAGCGGTCAAAACCTTGCACTACGGCAGCAGGCTTGTCATCGGCGCTGGAAACTACCTTGAAACCCATCTCTCGGGCCAAGTCACGGAGAGAATCGGCACCGATGATAAGGAGCTTCGCCCCAGCTGGGACCTCTTCTGCTGCTAGTTGGAGAACCGCTTGCGCAGAGGTAACGATCTGTTCTGTACCCGCAGTGAGCCCGATGTCCGCGAGCATCTTCGCCACTGCATGCGGGCTGCGCGAAGCATTGTTGGTCACATACACTGCCGGCACTCCGCAGGTGTTGATGACGTCCACTACGTTTGAGAGTGGACGGCCGCCTTCCCACACGGTGCCATCGAGATCAAGGAGAAGAGCATCGTGCTTGCTGAGAACCGTCACTACTTGCACTCCTCTAGGCGCTCGGCAGCATCAGTCCAGTCGCCTTCATCAATAGAAACTGCGTGCTCAAACCAGTCCCGAGCCTCGTCCTTCCGGCCTGCTTCAAGCAGAGCATTACCATAGGCATAAGCGAGACGGCATGCGCTTACCCCGCGGGCATCGCGGTTAGGATGTGCGCGCTGAATGGTGACAACCGCGGACTCAGCTTGCCCCATGTCTAGGCGGGCGCCGGCCAAAACAATTGCCAGCTCAATCGTGGACTCTTCATCAAGTTCTGATGCTTCCTCCGCACGGCCTAGCTCGAGCGCCTTTTCCGGGCGGCCCAAACCGCGTTCGCAATCAGCCATGACTGCAAGCATTCCGGGGCCACCGGAAATGCGGCGCGCGGCACGCAGCTCAGCGAGTGCTTCCTTCCACTCGCCGGCGCGATACGCAGCGATTCCGTTGACTTCACGGGCGATAGCAACTCGGCCTGCACGATCCTTGGCAGCGCGTGCGTGGCGCAGGGCCAGCTTAGGATCATCCTCCATCCAGGTCGCAGCCATGATCATATGCTTAGCGACGGCCTCGGAATTCTCCTTCGATAGCGACTTCAGGTCCTGCAGCACCATCGGGTCCAGGTCGTTGACATCTACCTCTGCCGGGATGTCTGGGTCACTCATGCGACGGTTAATGCGTTCCTCACGGTAACCGGAGCGCTGCGGCGAAAAAGACTTCTTCTTCCGGGAATCGCCCTTAAAATCACGGCCCTTGTTATTGCGTGGCTTGCGGTCACGTCCGCCGCGCCCATTGTGATTGCGCTCCGACATTCAGCCCTACCCTTTCTTGGTTGGAACTAGCACAGAAATACCGGCCCTATTCTACAACCCGCAAACAAAAAGCCGGAATTTAGATCCTGACGGGCTGCCGCAGCGTTACCCAAACATTACTCATCACAGCAACCCAGACGCACACCGTGACGAAACGGATGCTGCCACCAGGAACAAGTAGCGCGCCTAGCGCGCCGTAGACAACAAATAGCAGGCCCCACAGCGCTTGACGACGCACCCCTGTCCTCAATGCAGCCAGACCGAGAAGAATCACTGCACACACAAACAAAACCGCACCAGTCGCAGCATCCCACCAGCCCACACTGTCGCCTTCACACGAAATAGACAAGAGCAAAGAGCCCGGAAGCGCAGTACCGATACCGAATAAGACCCTAGTCCCAGAAACATCTAGCGGTCTTTCAGAAGAGAAGTCAGCCACCGCTAAATCTCCTTAAGCCGCTGCGAAAAATAGTCACGGTTAAATTCTTGATTCTCAGCGAATTCCCTAAGCACGCCTGGCCAAGTCGGATACGCATCAATAAGGTTTTCTGCGACATTCAATAGTGGTGAGAATGCAATCTCACCCCATCTAACGCCTATGCCTACCCGTTCAGAGTATGCTGTGCTGCTCAATGGGCCTAGAGCCCACTGGCTACCGGAAGAAGCATTCATCCATGTACCGCTGATAGCCAGTATTCGGGAAACCTTGTCTTCGTAGCTGTGCTTGGAGTTTAAGACGTCTAGCACCGCGTCGAACGGAAATTCTTTGGAACCCTGGGTGACTTGTTCTCCCTGCTCCGGCGTTAGCTCCGCGAGCGTCGCGGGAATCGCAACGGCGTGAAACTCTTACAGGCGCCTTCCAAATTGCCGATGATAGCCATCGAACCACATGAGCTTCCTCCCAAACTATTGAGTGGATAAGTGTAGCGAAAATGCAACGAAAAAGTTTGCTCTTCAGGACATCATTTGGATTAGCCCTCAAGCTCGCTTCACAGACAATCGCGGTAAAACGTCGAATAAAGCCGTAGAAGGTCTCGGCACTTTATAGTGTGCGTAGCTTCTACGGCTTCATCGTTACGGTATTTTGTTGTGTTTTGTTGTTTGGTGTCGGCGGTGACTTACTCTCCCACAACCTCCCGGTTGCAGTACCATCAGCGTGTGCAGGCTTAGCT
>NZ_JASPIX010000016.1:0-33299 GCF_030229735.1 Corynebacterium sp. MSK074 | reverse complement strand
CAAACCAATCAACACACAACCATGCACACAAAAAATAAAAAGTACATTGGCACACTATTGAGTTCTCAAACATCATCCGCACGCCACAAAAAATTAACTTCCCGTTAACCTCTCGTTGGCGGCTCGTACAAACTTACTCAAATCATTGAACCCTGTCAAATCATCGAACCAAGCCCGTACAAAATTCGCAAAGAAGTAACCTCCCGGCTACCTCGCGGCGACTTGGATTAATGTAGCCCACCACAACCACACAACACAAACCCGCAGGACAGAATGCAAAAATGAAAAATGACGCCCTTCCAACGAGTGGAATGGGCGTCATCTATTGCTGCTTAGCTCAACTTAGCGCCAGCGAAGTTCTTCTTGCCTCGGCGCAGAACGAGCCAGCTGCCATGCAGGAGGTCGTCGGTAGACGGCTCCCACTCTGCCGATTCGATGCGCTGGTTATTGACGTAGGCGCCGCCTTCCTTGATGGTGCGGCGAGCAGCACCCTTGGAATCGGCCAAACCGCTGGCCACCAGTAGGTCAACAATGGTGCGCGGTTCGCCGGCGGCAATTTCCGCGACAGTGGTTTCCGAAAGCGCACCGGCAAGGGTCTTTTCATCAAGCTCGGAAAGTTCCGCCTTACCGAATAGTGCTTGAGCAGCAAGCTCGACAGCCTTGGTTGCCTGTTCGCCGTGAACCAGATCGGTCATCTCTTGAGCCAAGCGACGCTGAGCCGCACGCTTATAAGGCTCCTCTTCCACCGCGCGCTCGTATTCCGCAATTTCCTCCTGCGTCAGGAAGGTAAACCAGCGCAGGTAGTCAATGACTACAGAATCACCGGCATTGAGGAAGTACTGGTACCAGGAGTATGCGGAAGTCTTTTCCGGATCGAGCCAAAGCTTTCCGCCGCCAGTAGACTTGCCGAACTTCTGTCCGGAGGCGTCGGTAACCAGCGGCACCGTAAGACCATGTACCTTGGTGCCATCGATACGACGGTTAAGGTCTACGCCAGAGACGATGTTGCCCCACTGATCGCCGCCGCCGATCTGCAATACGCAATCGCGCTCGCGCCGGAGCTGCACAAAGTCATTGGACTGCAAGAGCATGTAGGAAAACTCGGTGTAAGAAATGCCGTCGCCCTCGAGGCGCCGCTTTACGGTATCGCGATCCAGCATCGTGTTTAGGGAGAAGTTCTTTCCTACGTCACGCAAAAAGTCGATGACGGACATGTTCATGGTCCAATCGGCGTTGTTGACCATGGTGGCAGCCTGCTCGCCGTCGAAATCGATGAACCGACGCAGCTGCCCCTTGATGGCTTCGAGGTTATGGGCCAGGTCTTCCTCACTCAGCATCGAACGCTCGCCGACGTCGCGCGGATCGCCGATGAAGCCAGTTGCGCCACCCGCCAGTGCGATTGGGTGGTGGCCGGCGTTTTGGAAGCGGCGCAGCATGATGAGTGGAACCAAGTGGCCTGCATGGAGGGAGTCACCCGTGGGGTCGAAGCCGCAGTACAGTGCGATGGGGTTCTCGCATGCCTCGCGCAGGGCCTCAAGATCGGTGGACTGGTTAATCAGTCCACGCCATTGCAGTTCATCGATGATATTCATGGGAGTCTTTCTGAGAGTCGAGGTTAAGCTGGCCATTTCTGGGCGTGGTCTACAAGCATCACTGGGATGTCATCCTCAATGGGATAGGCAATGCCCAGCCGCTCGTTGACGAGAACCTGTTTATCTTCCAGATATGTCAAAGGGCCCTTGTCTTGCGGGCAGACAAGGACCTCTAGCAACTTCGGGTCAAGACTCATGCGTCTTATCTTAGCGGGTAGAGGAAGAAGTTGGATCCCCCTACCCCACTTTGGCCTTAGAGCAGGGACGGAACGTTTGCAACCAGGGAGAAGAGATCCTTGGGATCATCGGGGTTGGCGATGATGTCAATCTCGGACTCCAAATCGGTGCCCTTGACGGAATCGCGCAGGTAACGCAGGGCGGAGAAGTCGTTGATGGCGAATCCGACATCGTCGAAGAGGGTGATCTGCTCATCGTCATCGCGGCCGGTGGCCTGGCCAGTGAGCACCTGGTAGAACTCGACAACCGGGAAGTCCTCCGGCTTCTGCTGGATTTCACCTTCGATACGGGTCTGCTCTGGGAACTCTACGAAGACCTTGGACTTGTCCAGGATGGAGCTCTCCAGCTCGGTCTTGCCCGGGCAGTCACCGCCAACGGCATTGAGGTGGACGCCTGGAGCGACGTGGCGCTCAGCCAGAATCTGGTTTTGAGCCTTGTCTGCGGTACAGGTGGTGATGATGTCTGCACCCAAAACCGCCTCGTCGACGCTGGAGCAAGCAGTGATATTAAAGCCCAGTGGCTCCAAGTTGCGCTTGAACTTTTCTACCGCCTCAGGGTCGATGTCATAGATGGTGATGTCCTCAATTCCCATAACGCCGCGGAAGCCAAGTGCCTGGAACTCGGACTGGGAGCCGGCTCCAACCATGGCCATGCGCTTGGAATCCTTGCGCGCCAAGTGCTTTGCCACCATGGCGGACGTCGCGGCGGTACGCAGGGCAGTAAGCAGCGTCATCTCGGCTTCGAAGGTGGGGTAACCATTGTCGACGTCGGCAAGCACGCCAAAGGCAGTGACGGTCTGGAAACCGCGAGCCGGGTTGGAGGGGTGACCGTTGACGTACTTGAAGGAGTACTCCTTGCCATTGGAGGTAGGCATGAGCTCGATAACGCCGAACGGGGTGTGGGAGGCAACGCGCGGAATCTTGTCGAAGCGCTCCCACTCGCGGTAGTCGGCCTCGAGGTAGTCCACCATTCCGGTAATGATGTTTTCTACGCCTTCGCGCTGAATCCAGCGCGCCATATTCTCTACATCTACGAACTTAACTGCGTGGTTCATAAAAGTTCCTTTCTATTTCTTTGGGTGAAGGTCTGTTTGCGGTGCGGCCGGGAAGCTGGAGGTTGGCAGGTGCTTGGCCTTCTTCTCTTCCGCGATGGCGCGAATGCGGTCGCGCCATGCGTACCACATTGCCATAAAGACCGGAACGAGGAGCAGGGTCGACGCAAGTGCAAAAGTACCGATTGGATAATCAAAGGCCATCAAGATAATGACTAGGCCAATGAAGATGAGCACTGCCCAGTCTCCGCCTTCGCCAAACGGCGAGCGGTATCCCGGTCGGGTGTAGCTTCCACTCTTAGCCAGGCGCACAAATTTGAGGTGCGAGAGCGCAACTGCCGCCCAGGACGCCAATGTACCCAAGGCTGCCAGGTTTAGCACGATTTCAAACGCCATCTCCGGCACCACATAGTTGAGGAAGACGCCTACCAAGCCCACCATGGCCGCCATGACGATGCCTCCGTAGGGCACGCCAGACTTTGACATGCGAGCGCCAAACTTCGGGCCGGAGCCGGAAGTGGACATGTTGTACATAATGCGGCCGGTGGAATACAGGCCGGCGTTGAGCGAGGAAATCGCAGCGGTGATAACGACAAGCTGGAAAATCGGGGCCGCCGCACCTACACCGAGGGACTCAAAGAAGGTCACAAATGGCGATACGTCAGCGACGTAATTGGTGTACGGCAGCACGAGCGTGAGCAGCAGCACGGAACCGAAGTAGAAAATCAGGATGCGCAGCAGCACGTTGTTGACTGCACGCGGAATGTGCTTTTCTACGTTCTTGGTCTCGCCGGAGGTGGTGCCGACAAGCTCAATGCCGGCATAGGCGAAGACGACGCCCTGGATGACGATCACGGCAGGCATCAAGCCATTAGGCAGCCAGCCGCCGGTATCAGAAATGAGGCTAAAGCCGGTCGGGTCGCCACTCGGGTGGCCAAAGATGAGGACGCCGATGGCCACAAACATGAAGATGAGCAGCGCGACGATCTTAATCAAGGAGAACCAGTACTCCAGCTCGCCGAAGATCTTCACCGAGAGCATATTGAACAGGAGGATGCCGCAGATGACCACGAGCGCAAGTGTCCACTGCGGGACGGAGTCGAGCCACGACGTGTACTGACTAAACCACTTTATGTAGATGGCGACGGCTGTGCCATCCGCCACAAGGGTCATGGCCCAGTTTCCCCAGTACAACCAGCCGGTGACGAAAGCGGTCTTCTCGCCATAAAACTCGCGAGCATAAGACACGAATGAGCCGGAGCTGGGGCGATAGACGATGAGCTCGCCAAGTGAACGCAAGATGATGTAGCCAAAGAAGCCACATACGAGGTACAGCACGGCGAGGAAGGGGCCCGCGTCTTGCAGGCGGCTGCCGGTGCCCAGGAGAAGGCCAGTACCGATTGCGGAACCGATGGCGATCATCTGTAACTGGCGATTGCCCATTCCCTTTTGCAGGCCGTGGTCTTCCGAGGCGTAGACCGCCTTTTCATTCTCGTGTGGCCCATCTGGGGACGGCGGAGAATTTACTGTCATAGGAGAGATCGTCCTTTCATTACGGTGAACGAGTCTGTTAGGTCACATTCCCTGCAAGAATACTAACGCACCACACTGTTACCCATGTCACCGGTACCCCCATTATGTTCAACAACGCAGTTGAAGGGTTGGGAATGGGGGTCAATCTCCCACCCCCGCAGCGAGACAAAAAGAACCGCATGGCCAAAGACCATGCGGTTTTTAAAGCGCACTGAGAATTAGCGCAGCGGCTTCTGCGCCCACGCGCGAGCAGCCGCGGCACGCTCACGGACAGTCTCGCGCTGCTCAGCCACGCGGACACCAGCGGTGCCGCCCTTGGTGGCACGAGAGGCCACTGCCCCGTCGATAGTGAGTACTTCACGGACGCTAGGCTTCAGCCGCTTGTCGACGTCCGCCAATTCCTCATCGGTGAGCTCCACCAGGTCAACTCCCCGCTCCTCAGCGATGCGCACGCAGGCGCCAGACGCTTCGTGCGCCTCGCGGAAAGGAACGCCTTGGCGAACCATCCATTCGGCCAAGTCGGTAGCCAGCGTGAACCCGCGCGGGGCAAGTTCGCGCATGCGGTCCTCGTGGAAAGTCAGCGTGGACACCAGCCCCGTCATTGCCGGCAGCAGCAGGTTAAGCTGCGCCACCGAATCAACGATGGGTTCCTTATCTTCCTGCAGGTCGCGGTTATAGGCCAGCGGCTGTGCCTTTAGCGTGGACAGGAGACCGGTGAGGTTACCAATAAGGCGGCCGGTCTTGCCGCGGGTAAGCTCTGGCACGTCCGGATTTTTCTTTTGCGGCATGATGGACGAGCCGGTCGACCATGCATCATCGAGGGCGACGTAGCCGTATTCGGGCGTGCACCAGTAGATAATCTCTTCCGAAAGTCGGGACATGTCGACGGCAATCTGCGCCAAGACAAATGCCGTTTCAGAGGCGAAGTCACGAGCCGCAGTACCATCCAAGGAGTTCTCCGCGGCGGCATCAAAGCCGAGCTCTTCCGCAATGGCTTCCGGATCTAGCTGCAAAGAGGAGCCGGCTAGAGCGCCGGAACCGTAGGGCGATACAGCCAAGCGCTTATCCAGGTCCTGCAGACGCTCAATATCGCGCAGAAGTGGCTGCGCATGGCCCAGTAGCTCATGCGCCAAAAGAACTGGCTGTGCCGCCTGCGAGTGGGTTTTGCCCGGCATAATGGCGTCCGGATGTGCTGCTGCCTGATCAGCCAAGGCATCCACCAAGTCGCTCACCTGAGCCGCGGTATCGCGAATGGCATCGCGCACCCACATGCGAAACAGCGTCGCGACCTGGTCATTACGGGAACGGCCGGCACGCAGGCGACCGCCTACCTCTGGACCCACAATCTCGATGAGCCCGCGCTCCATCGCACCGTGGACGTCCTCGTCCGTGGGCGCTGGGCGGAACTCACCGGAGGCCACTTTCTCCCCTAGCTCGGTGAGACCGGAGAGCATGGTGTCCAAGTCGACGTCGGAAAGCAAGCCAGCTTTGTGCAGTACCTTGGCATGCGCCTTGGAGGCTAGTACGTCATATGGTGCCAGCACCCAGTCAAAGTGAGTAGATACAGAGAGGGCAAACATCGCCTCAGATGGACCACCCGAGAAGCGGCCGCCCCATAGGGCACCCTCATTAGTCTTATGCGGTTCCATGTGCTCCTACTTCTGCGCGCTGGTAGGGAAACCGCCGTCGCGGTCGCGCTGGTTGGAGATCTGGGTGGACAGGCCGTGCAGCTGCACAAAGCCTTTAGCAGCGGTCTGATCGAAGGTATCGCCAGTGTCATAAGTAGCCAGGTCAAAGGAGTACAGCGACTGGCCGGAACGGCGGCCGGTGACTGTGGCGGTACCGGCATGCATGCTCAGGCGAATATCACCGGTGACGTTTTCCTGGGACTCCTCAACGAAGGCATCCAGAGAACGCTTCAGCGGCGAGTGCCAGAGACCGTCATAGACCTCCTCGGACCAGCGGGCATCGGTCAAGCGCTTGTAGCGAGCCAACTCGCGCTCCACGGTGACATCCTCCAGCGCCTCGTGGGCCTGGATGAGGACCATAGCGCCTGGAGCCTCATAGACCTCACGGGACTTAATGCCTACCAAGCGGTCCTCCACCATATCCAGACGGCCAATGCCCTGCGCACCAGCGCGGCGGTTGACCTCTTCAATAATCTGCAGCGGGGACATCTTCTGGCCATCGACCGCCGCCGGGATGCCCTTCTCAAAGGAGATGATGATTTCATCCGGGGCATTACCCAGGCCCGGGTCCTCGGTATAGGCGTAGAGATCCTTTGTTGGCGGGTTCCACAGATCCTCAAGAAAACCGGTCTCTACCGCGCGGCCCCACAGGTTCTGATCGATGGAAAATGGCGAGGAAGCGGACTGCTCAATCGGCAGGTTAATCTCTTCCGCGAAGGCAATGGCCTTATCGCGGGTCCAGGCATAATCGCGTGCAGGGGCGATGATTTCGAGGGAAGGATCCTGGGCACGGAAGGAAACCTCGAAGCGTACCTGGTCATTACCCTTGCCGGTGCAGCCGTGGGAGACGTGGGTTCCGCCGAATTCCTGGGCCGCTTTCACCAAGTGCTTGGTAATGAGGGGGCGGGAAATAGCCGATACCAGCGGGTACTGCTTCATGTACATGCCGTTTGCCTTGATGGTGGGAACGCAGTATTCCTCTGCAAACTCATCCTTGGCATCGATAACGATGGACTCTACGGCACCGCAGTCAAGTGCACGCTGGCGAACCGATTCCATATCTTCGCCGCCCTGGCCCAAGTCCAGGGAAACGGCGACTACGTCACCACCGGTCATTTTTGCCAGGTATGGGATGGCAACGGAAGTATCAAGGCCACCAGAGTAAGCCAAGACTACGCGTGCGGACATGGTTAATCTCCTTGCTCTATTGGAAACAATTCATCTAAGTACATAATATACGATGGTGGTCTGGATTGCCACCACCGCCGTCTAAATATTCCGCGTGGTAAGTGTCACTGCCAAATCTGCGCCCGTGACGCCCTCGCGCGCCAAGACGAAGATGGTGTCATCGCCGGCGATGCAACCAATGACATCGTGCAGCCCCACCCTGTCAATAAAGCTGGCAAGGTACTGGGCCGCACCGGCTGGGGTGCGCAGCATGGCTATATTGCCGGAAGAATCATGGGATACCACCAGCTCATCGAGCATGCGGCGCAGCTTTTCACGGGGACCGCCCACCTGGTCTTCAAATTGCTCCAGCTCACCGCCGACCACGTAGTAGGAACGGCCACCATCGCGCTTTACCTTCTTCGCTCCCAACTCATCCAAGTCACGGGACAAAGTGGCTTGCGTGATGTCGATGCCGTCTGCGAGAAGAAGCTCGGATAGTTGCACCTGGCTGGTGACGCGATTGCGATCTAAAATCTCCAAGATCTTGGCCTGCCGAGCATTGCGGGTGGTCGGGGTGTTCATTACTTAGTTGGTCTCCTTATTTATTTCGAGCAACCAGACAAGAAGCGCTTTCTGCGCATGCAGGCGGTTTTCCGCTTCATCAAAGACGCGCGACTGTGGTCCATCAATTACCTCAGCCGTGACCTCATTTCCACGGTACGCCGGCAAACAATGTAAGAATATTGCATCCTTATGCGCCTTGCTCATTATGGTCGAATCAACCTGATATGGCAGAAACGGCGTACGCCTATCGCGGCCATCGTTTTCCTGCCCCATAGAGATCCAAGTATCTGTGATGACTACGTCTGCGCCTTCAACTTCATCGACGTCATCAGTAATGGTGATGTTGCCCCGCTTGCGCGCGCGGTCGACGAATTCCTGGCGCGGCTGGAATCCTTCGGGCGCGATAATAGAGACGTCCATGCCAGCCGTGGCGAGACCAATCATGTAGGAGTTAGCCATATTATTATCGCCATCGCCCAGGTAGACGGCCTTTTTGCCATTGAGATCACCCAAATTCTCACGACAGGTCAGCAGGTCAGCCAAAATCTGGCAGGGATGCAGGTCGTCGGAAAGCGCATTCACCAGAGGAACGGTAGCAGTCTCCGCCATCTGGAGGAGATTGTCATGGTCAAAGGTGCGCCACACGATTGCCTCCACGTACCGCGAAAGCACCGCGGCCGTGTCTTGGTAGGACTCCCCTTTGCCCATCTGAGTCGTAGAAGTATCGACGGTAATGCCCCTGCCGCCCATATTCGCTACTGCGGTTTCAAAGGAAAAGCGGGTCCGCGTAGACGTCTTATCAAAGAGCACCGCCACGGTCTTAGGCCCCTCCAGTGGGCGCTCCGCAAAGGGATCCTTCTTGAGCTTTTCAGCTAGGTCCAAAATGGTTGCTTGTTCTTGTGGGCTGAGATCGTCGTCAGCCAAAAAGTGTCGCAGGCTCATGCCAGTTCCTCCATTATCGTCCGAAGTGTTGTCAGTGCTGTGTCTAGTTCATCGTGGGAAATAACCAAGGGCGGGGTAAGGCGGAGTACATTCTCACTGGGTGCGTTGAGGATGATCCCCTGTGCAAGCCCATCGCGCACGGCCTGCTTAGCCACCGGTTTTGCTAATACAATGCCGAGCATCAAGCCGCGGCCGCGTACGTGTTCTACAAGCGGCAGTTTTTCAATCTCTTGCCGCAGATAGTCGCCCTTACGGGTAACTTCCGCAAGAAATTCCGCATCCACGGTGTCAAGTACTACGTTTGCCGCAGCACAGGCCACGGGATTTCCGCCAAAGGTGGTGCCGTGGGAGCCAGGTTTAAACAAATCCTTGGCGCGACCTCGGGCAATGGTCGCACCGACGGGTACTCCGGCGCCCAAACCCTTTGCCATGGTGATGACATCCGGTTGAACGCCTTCTACCTCGTGGGCGAAAAAAGTACCCGTACGGCCCACGCCCGTCTGCACTTCATCCACCATGAGCAAAATGCCGTATTCATCGCACAGCTCGCTTACCTTCTGCATGAATCCCGCAGGGGCCGGAATGACGCCGGTCTCTCCCTGAATGGGCTCAAGGATGATAGCCGCAGTATCGGTGGGATCTTGCTCGACCAAGTGGCGCAGGTAATCCACGTCGCCGAACGGGTAAAACTCCACTCCGCCCGGTAGTGGGTGGAAGGCGCGCTGCTTATCGGGCTGGCCGGTCAGGGCAAGCGCACCCATGGTGCGGCCATGGAAGCCGTGTTCTGCCGCGAGGATTCGGCGCCTGCCAGTCAAGCGGGCAAGCTTAAATGCGGCCTCGTTCGCTTCGGCGCCAGAGTTGCAGAAGAAGACGCGGGCACCGCTATCCCCTACCCGCCTAATCAACTTCTCCCCGGCGTCGAGCACCGGCTGCGTGGCAAAGAGGTTCGAGGTATGCACCAAGGTGCGGGCCTGGTGCGAAACCGCCTGCGCCACCTGCTCATTGCCATAGCCCAAAGAATTGACAGCAATCCCAGCGAGAAGGTCGATATAGCTCTTCCCCTCCTCATCGGTAAGCGTTGCTCCTTGGCCGGAGACGAAGCCTATCGGTGGCGTGCCGTAGGTATCTACAATCGTCTCCGACCACCGTGTGGTCAAGCTCGGTGGCTTGTTCATGCTGCATCGTCCTTCCTGAAGATGGTCCCTTCGGGGTAGTCGTGTTTGTCATAGTCATCTGGCAGCACCATGGTTCCGACGCCGCCAGGGGTAAATAGTTCTAAAAGCACCGAGTGACCAATCCGGCCATCAATAACGTGGGCGGCCGATACCCCAGCTTTTACCGCCTTAAGGCAGGACTCCATTTTGGGAATCATGCCGGAGTCCAAGTGCGGCAATAGATGGGATAGCCGGCCACATTCAATCTTTGATACCAAGGACTCACGGTTCGGCCAGTCCGTATATAGCCCTTCTACGTTGGTAAGGATGATTAATCGCTCAGCCCCAATCGCGCTGGCCAAGGCGCCAGCCGCATTATCGGCGTTGATGTTATAAATAGCGCCATCCTCTCCCGGTGCAATGGTCGAGACCACAGGGA
Organism: Corynebacterium sp. MSK074; assembly: GCF_030229735.1. Classification (NCBI taxonomy): domain Bacteria; kingdom Bacillati; phylum Actinomycetota; class Actinomycetes; order Mycobacteriales; family Corynebacteriaceae; genus Corynebacterium; species Corynebacterium sp. MSK074. The sequence continues at coordinate 22,929 of NZ_JASPIX010000016.1, read as the reverse complement.
TGCGTCCGGCCTGGATAATATCCATGACGGCTGCAGAGTTGACCTCTACGATGTCGCCGACCATGCCAATATCGGTAGGTTGTCCATCGATCTCCACCAGCCGTTTCGTAGCCCGAAATAGTCCTGCATCTTCTCCTGAGGTCCCCACTGCATAAGGACCATGGGAATTGATGAGGTTGACCAATCCGCGGCCCACCTGCCCAAACAGCACCATGCGCACGACGTCCATGACTTCCGGCGAGGTCACGCGGAAGCCGCCCCGAAACTCCCCTTCAATGCCGAGCTTCTGCAGCATAGAGTTGATCTGTGGCCCGCCACCGTGGACCACCACGGGATGGACACCGACGGTGCGCAAAAAGACCATATCCGCCGCAAAGGCCGCCTTGAGCTCCTCATCCACCATGGCATTTCCGCCATATTTCACCACCACTATGGTGTCCCGATAGTGCTGGAGCCACGGCAGTGCATCTGCCAAGACAGTGGCCCGCTCGTGGTCCCTAAGTCCGCTAATCATTCTCATCTCCTCCCTAGGAGCTATACGCCGAATTGATTTCCACGTAGGCATGGGAGAGATCCGTCGTGCGCACGAATGCCGACCCCGCGCCTCCCGTGCCCAGATCCACGCGAACATCAATATCGGCGCCGCTCAGGTCCACCTCGCGTGCCCCCGGCGTGCCCGTTGATGCTAGACAGACCGGCTGGTCATTGAAATAGACGGAGATGTTGTCCGGATCCATTTCTGCATCTGCCATTCCCACAGCGGCGAGGACACGTCCCCAATTAGGATCGGAACCAAACATGGCGCACTTAAAAAGGTTGTCGCGGCCCAAGGTGCGCGCGGCATCGAGGGCCTGATCATCCGTGGCCGTGCCCTCTACCGTGATTTTGACGCGCTTAGTCACGCCTTCCGCATCTGCTTGCAATTGGTCCGCAATGTCCGCGCACACCGCGAGCACCGCAGCATCAAGGTCTTCTTGGCTGGGTGCAATCCCCGATGCCCCAGAAGACATGAGGATTACCGTGTCATTGGTGGAGGTAGACCCATCTACGTCGAGGGTGTTAAAAGTCTTGGCCGCGGCCTTGTCTAGGGCGCTGTGGAGTGCGGGAGCACTCGCGGCGGCGTCGGTAGTAAGGCATACCAGCATCGTTGCGAGAGAAGGAGCCATCATGCCTACTCCCTTGCCCATGGCCCCCACCGACCAGCCGTCCGTAGTATAGGTGGCTTCTTTGGTCACGGTATCGGTGGTCATAATGGCTGCGGCTGCCGCGTGTGCGTGTTCCGCACTCGTGCCAAGGCCCTTCACTACGTCGGCCGCACCAGCCAACACCTTGTGCATTGGCATGGGCTCACCGATAAGTCCCGTCGAACAGGCGGCAATGTCTCCCTCGGGAAGGCGCAGGGAGTGAGCGACCTCGGCTACCAGCGCAGCGGCGTCCTTGTCGCCCTGCGCACCATTGCACGCATTGGCGTTTCCAGAATTGAAGATGACCGCAGCCAATTGACCATCGCTGATCGCCTTGTGGGAGAGTTTCACCGGCGAGGCCACCACGCGGTTACGGGTAAAGACTGCCGCCGCGTCGAAGCGAGGTCCGTTATTGACCACCAAAGCCATATCGGGCGTGCCGGAGGGCTTAATCCCCGCTGTAGTTGCGCCGGCGCTAAAGCCGGCGGGGCCGGTGATCCCAGCTGTACTCATTGTATTCTCCTAGTGTTATGGGGCTACGGCCGCTTGCGGCAGGCCCGAGGTTTCATCCCAGCCAAGTGCCAGGTTCATGCATTGCAACGCGGCGCCAGCCGTTCCCTTGCACAGGTTGTCTAGCGCTGATGTGACAACGAGCCGTCGGGCGCGTTCGTCCACGTGAGCTTGGATATGGACCATGTTGGTGCCCACGACGTTCTGGGTTTCGGGTTGCTGCCCGGTGGGAAGGACGTGGCAAAAGGGCTCTTGGGCATAAAGGTCGCGGAATGCTGTCTCCACGTCACGCTTGCCGACGCCCCCTCTAAGCCCCGCCGTAGTCGTCGCCAAAATCCCACGGGGCAAGGGCGCGAGAACAGGTGTAAAGCTAACGGAGAGCTTCTCCTTGGCAAAAGGCTGCAGGTTTTGCAGGATCTCTGGGGTGTGCCGGTGCGTCCCACCAGGCTTATATGCTTTTAGGTTTCCCATGGTCTCCGCGCCAAGCTGCGCTACAGAAGGTTTCTTCCCGGCACCAGAGACTCCGGTAATAGCAATGACCGAAAGGTTCGGCTCAACGAGCTCGTGCGCCACGGCCGGCAGAACCCCAAGGGTGACCGCCGTAGGAAAACATCCCGGTACTGCTATTCGGTGAGCACGCCGCAGCGCTTCTCTATTGCCGGGCACCTCCGGAATTCCATAGGGCCAGCTTCCGGCATAATCGCCGCCATAGAAAGCATCCCAGTCGGACTTGCTACGAAGGCGAAAATCGGCCGCACAATCGATCAGGGTGGTCTGCTGGCCTAGTTGTTGGGCGATGTCAGCAGAGTACCCGTGCGGTAGGCCGAAAAAGACAACATCATGCCCACGGAGATTATCAACGGTCGTCTCTTCAATAACGCGACCCGCCAACTGAGGCAGATGTGGCATGAGCTCACCTACCGTCTTCCCGGCGGTGGAATGTGCTGTGAGCGCGCCAATGCGCAGGCGCCCACAAAGATAGGCCGGGTGAGATAGCAACAAGCGAAGGATCTCGCTTCCCGCGTATCCGGTGGCGCCTGCTATTGCTACTGAAATCGTCATAAGCGAGACTATAGCAATAAATACACTCGGCCGTATGTTATTCACTCAAAGCGGGGAAATTCCCTGGTAATTGCATCGCCAGGAATGGAAAAATGTATTAAAAAAGGGACGGTGAGCTAAATCTCACCGCCCCTTCCTAGGGCCTAGCTATGCGCGCATCTCTGCGCCCAAGCGCTGCTTAGCCAGCTCCGCTGCCGCCGTGCGGTGCTCATTGACTTCCTCATCGGTCAACGTGCGATCCGCTGCACGGAACAGCAGCTGGAAGGCCAGGGACTTCTTGCCCTCGCCCAACTGCTCGCCACGGAAAATGTCGAAGAGCTCAACGGACTCGATGAGTTCGCCCGCCCCCTCTTCCACCGTGGCGCGGACGCGCTCGGCTGGGACGTCTTCATCCACCACGAGCGCGATGTCCTGGTGCAACGCTGGGAAGGAGGACAGTACCGGCGCCGGGAACTTCTCTTCCAATGGCATAGCGGTAACGTCCAGTTCCATAGCGCAGGTACGCGCCGGCAAGTTCAGCGCCTCCAAAACCTGCGGGTGAAGCTCACCGGCATGGCCCAGAACGATGTCAGTGCCAGCCACCTTCACGGCAGCACAACGGCCTGGGTGCCAGGGCAGAACCTGCGCTGCCTCCAGCTCGATATCCACACCGGCGGCGCGGGCGACCTGGCGGGCGGATTCGATAGCGTCGGCGTAGCTATATGCGCGCCCTTCGCCCCACGGGCCCTCATGCTCAATATTGCCGGTGGCCACCGTTGCAACGTGCAACGGCTGCTCAGGAAGGGTATCCAGAAGTTCGGAAACCACCTGCTCAGAAGGTCGCTGCTCTACGGAAGGCATAGGCGAGGCCTCGGCGCGCTTGAATGCCACTTGCTGCAGACCATATAGGGCGAGGTCGCTGCGGCCGCGAGCAACATTGCGCCCGATGGCCTCCAGCATGTTCGGGAGCAGAGTCGTGGACAAGATGGCCTTATCTGCCTCAAGCGGATTCTGCACCTCTACGGTGCGGCGGCGAGGATCATCCTTGTCTAGGCCCCACACATCAAAGGTGTCGTTCGCCACGAACGGGGCCGGCAATACCTCTGCATAACCGGCATAGGCCAAGCCGTGACCAATAGCGCGGCGACGCTTCTGCGCTGGGGTGAGACCGCGACCGCCGGCCGGAGTAGGCAGGACGGTAGGAATGTCCTCCAAGCCCTCAAGACGTAGGACTTCCTCAATGAGGTCAACATCCATAGAGATATCGGTGCGCCACGATGCAGGCGTTACCTGCAGCATGTCGCCCTCCTCGGCTACTGCGCAGCCGACTTCCTCGAGACGGGAAATCACAGTCTCACGGGAGTAGTCAACGCCGGCATACTCGCTAGCCTTTGCGGTGCGCAGGGCAATGGGCTCGCGCTTGGCGACGTCCCCGATTAGCGTCCGGCCTTCCTCAATGGTGCCGCCCGCCAGCTGCTGCAAGAGCGCACATGCAGTGTCTAGAGCGACCTCGACAACCGCAGGGTCCACGCCGCGCTCGAAGCGGCGGGAGGACTCGGACGACAACTTATGGCGGCGGGAGGTGCGCGCCACGGTGATCGGATCCCAGATAGCGGATTCGAAGACCACATCAGTGGTCTCCGCCGAGATTTCGGAGGTGGTACCGCCCATGACACCGGCCAGCGACTGGATGCCGTTGTCATCGCAGATGACCACATCTTCTGCAGAAAGCTCACGCTTTACGTGATCCAAGGTCTCAAACTTCTCGCCTTCGTCCGCATTGCGTACAACGAGTTTTCCTTGGATAACGTTGGCGTCAAAGGCATGCATCGGGGCGCCCAAAAGCAACATCACATAGTTAGTAATGTCCGTGGGCAGGTTTACGCTGCGCTGGCCGCAGAGCATGAGCTCGCGCTCCAGCCAGAACGGGGTGCGCGCCTGTGGGTCGATGCCAGAGACCTTGCGCAGGCCGAAACGCTGCGCCTTGGTCGCGGGGTCTAGAGTGACGTCGATAAGCGAGCCCTGCGCCTCCGGAACAGCAGAGGTATCAATGCCAGCAACCGACGGCTCCTCGGCAATATCGGCAAATTCCAGATCGAAAGCCGAGGCAATCTCACGGCTCAAACCGCGCGCGGACAGGGCGTAGCCGCGATCCGGGGTGATGTTGACGTCAAAGTCGGTATCGTGCAGCCCAATAATCGGGCGAGCGTCCTCGCCCACCTTATCGGCGACGTCATCGCCCAAGACGATGATGCCGTTCGCTTGTGCACCTAGACCGAGCTCAGCGCCGGAGCATAGCATGCCATTGGAGATGTGGTCGTAGGTCTCGCGAGCCGCAATTTTGAAGCCACCTGGCAGTTCCGATCCAGGAAGAGCTACGACGACATAGTCATTCAGGCGGAAGTTGCGGGCACCGCAAATGATTCCCTGCAGCTCGCCCGTACCATTAGCCTGGCCCACGTTGACCTGGCAGTAGCGGATGGGCTTTTTGAACTGCGTAAGTTCCTCGATCTCTACCACCTGGCCGATGACCAGCGGACCGGTGCTCTCCGGAACGGCAGCATAACCTTCGGTTTCAAAACCGACGCGCACGAATCCGGAGTCCATATCGGCAGCGGAAACATTCCAACCAGGATTCTTAGCGCCCAGGATGCGGGTGACCCAGTCTTGGGAAATAAGCATTAGTGTGTCTATCCTTTCTGGGTTTTAAGCCTGCACGCCAAACGGCAGGGTGAAGCGGACATCGCCTTCGACCATGTCGCGCATATCGGTCAAGCCATTGCGGAACTGCAGCGTGCGCTCGAGGCCCATACCGAAGGCAAAGCCCGTGTATTCCTCTGGGTCAACGCCTACGGCGCGCAGCACATTGGGATTCACCATGCCGCAGCCGCCCCACTCGATCCAGCCGGCCCCGCCCTTCTTATTAGGGAACCACACATCAACCTCGGCAGAGGGCTCAGTGAACGGGAAGTAATTCACGCGCATGCGCGTCGTGGTCTCCGGGCCGAACAGCACCTTGGCCAAGTGCTCAAGGGTGCCGCGCAGGTGAGCCATGGTCAGGCCCTTATCCACCGCCAAACCCTCTACCTGGTGGAAAACCGGGGTATGGGTGGCATCCAGTTCATCGGTGCGGAATACGCGACCTGGGCAAGCGATATACAGCGGCACATCGCGCTCCAGCATCGTGCGCACCTGTACCGGAGAGGTGTGCGTGCGTAGCACCTGCTTAGAGCCCTCGCCGGAGACGTGGAACGTATCCTGCAGGGTACGTGCTGGGTGATCGGGCTTAAAGTTCAGGGCGTCGAAGTTAAAGTACTCCGCCTCAACCTCGGGGCCATCCGCGATTTCCCAGCCCATGCCGACGAAAATATCCGCAATGCGTTCCGACAATGCGGTAATCGGGTGAAGGGCACCAGTCTGAGTGCGGGTGGTAGGGATCGTGACATCTACGGTCTCTGCTCGCAATTGCTCTTCGCGAGCCTTCTGCTCCAAGACGTCCTTAACCTGGGCAAAGCGCTTTTCCATCTTCCCGCGGGCCATGTTGACAGCCTTGCCAGCGCTCTTGCGCTGATCCTTGGGCAACTGCCCCAAAGACTGGCGCGCCTGCGGAATATAGCCGCCATCTCCTAGGTGCTCGCGGCGGGCTGCAGCAAGCTCATCGAGCGTTTCGGCTGCGTCGAAGGCTGCGATAGCCTTATCGGCCGCGGCCCCGAGAGCCTCTTCGGTCAATTCGATCTGCGGTGTATCGGACACGTACTTCGTACCTTCTTCTCGCGCGAAAACTAACGCGTGCAATCTTACTCTGTCCCGGCTAGTCCAACCGCCCCAGGGACCCCCTTTTCATTCGGGGTTCTGCTTAGCTGTGCTCTTGGGCCTTTGCTGACTCATAGAGACAGATACTTGCGGCGGTCGCTAGGTTGAGTGACTCTGCGCGCCCGCGTAGCGGAATACGCACCCGCATGTCGGCTTCTTCCAATAGCTCCCCCAACCCATGGGCCTCGTTGCCAAAAAGCCACGCCGTTGGCTGTGATAGATCTGCCTCTGCGAGGTCTACTTCCCCATCGGCGGCCGTCGCCACAATCTGCATGCCCGATTTACGCAGCTGCCCCAAAACGTCTTTGATATTGGGATCCCGCGCTACCGGGACATGAAAGAGCGAACCGGCTGAAGCGCGCGCTACCTTGCAGCTGAGCGGATCGACCGTCTCGCCCGCAAAAATTACTCCATCCGCGCCCATGGCGTCGGAAGTTCTAATCAACGTGCCTGCATTGCCCGGCTCCGAGGTGAGCACGGGAACAGAAACCAAACTTGGCTTGCCGTTAAGGATTTTACCCGCGGACCACAGCACTGGCTTGCATAGCGCGAAAAGCCCCGTGGTGGTGGCGGTATCAGATAAATGCTTAGCCGCCCTATCGGTGATGGGATGTACGTAGACCCCCATGTATCCACACGCGGTAATAATGTCACCGAAGCGCTCTGCTGCCTTTTCAGTGACGAAAACATCGACAGCAGCGCCAGTAGACACTGCGGCATCTACGGCATTTTCTCCCTCAATCAGGAATTGCTTCGCCTTTTTCCGGTTAGCCGCGCGGTGCAGCTTGGCTGCGTTAACAATGCGCGGAGTGCGTTCAGTAAAGGCAGAGTCAAAATCCAAATTCATGGCTCCTACCCTACCTACTAGTTGCCTCGCCCCAGACTCAGCCCCAGATGCGTAGGCAAAACAAAAATCCTGTTGCCGGTAGGGCAACAGGATCACAATGTTCGGTACTACTTAGCTAGTGGCACGCCGCGGGCGTCCTTATCGTAATCACCGGCGCCGGCAATGATCATGATGAACTCAATGAAGACCCAGATTCCGACGATGGCCCAAAACGCGAATCCGAGCAAGAACCAGAAAGTAGCCCAGCCCAAGATATTAAGCACCAGCTGCGCTACGCCGAAGGTCGTGCGGCCGGTATAGAAGTTATGCGCGCCAAAGGAGCCCAAGAAGAAGCACAGAAGCAAAGTAGCGATCCAAGACTTTTGCTGTCCCTGCGCCACATACTGCTGCTGCACCGGATAGGAACCCATATTCGGTTGTGGTGCATAGCCTTGGTTGTATTGCGGCTGGTAACCGGGCTGCTGGTTATAGGGGTTGTACTGCTGGCCCTGGTTGTTGTCATAGGACTGGCCAGAATACTCGCCGTTTTCTGGCTGGTAGCCACCATTTGGGTTTGTCACAGGCAATCTGCTCCTCGGTCTCGGGGTCACTCGGGGTCTGGACTCAATGTAACATGCGAGTCCGAGATCACTGGACAGATAGATGCAAAACGAACAAAGCCCGCTTCGCCCGGCACATAAGCCGGAGAAACGGGCGTTGTATTCCTAGTAACTAGGCAGCCTTAGGAGCGTTAACGTCCTCGGGCAGGGCAGCCTTAGCAGCCTCGCACAGTGCGGAGAATGCCTCGAAGTCATTGACAGCAAGCTCAGCCAGGATCTTGCGGTCAACCTCGATCTCAGCCAGGCGCAGGCCGTGGATGAGACGGTTGTAAGTGATGTCGTTCATGCGGGCAGCAGCGTTGATGCGCTGGATCCACAGCTTACGGAACTCAGACTTACGAGCGCGACGATCGCGGTAAGCGTAAGTCATGGAGTGCAGCCACTGCTCCTTCGCCTTACGGTACAGGCGGGAACGCTGGCCGCGGTAGCCCTTAGCGGACTTCAGAATCGCGCGACGCTTCTTCTTTGCGTTAACTGAGCGCTTTACTCGTGCCACAGTGATACTTCCTTAATTCAGATTGTGATGGCGGATGTGGGTTGATTCGGCGCTATTATGCGCGGCCGAGCAGGCGCTTGACGCGCTTGGTGTCAGGCTGTGCGACTGCCTCGGTGCCCTTCAGGCGACGGGTACGCTTGGACGGCTTGCCCTCCAGCAGGTGGCGGCGGCCAGCCTGCTCACGGCGCAGCTTGCCGGAACCGGTCACCTTGATACGCTTTGCGGTGCCCTTGTGGGTCTTCTGCTTCATGAGTATTAAGTCCTTAAATCCTACGTGGAATCTGGTCTACTTCTTGCCCTTGCGAACCGGACCCAAAACCATGGTCATATTGCGACCATCCTGCTTGGGGCGGGACTCAACAACGCCAACTTCAGCGACGTCATCGGCCAAACGCTCCAAGAGGCGGAAACCCAGCTCCGGACGCGATTGCTCACGACCACGGAACATGATGGTCACCTTGACCTTGGATCCCTTCTCGAGGAAGCGAACTACGTTACCCTTCTTGGTCTCATAATCGTGATCATCGATCTTCGGGCGGAACTTCTGTTCCTTAACCACGGTCTGCTGCTGGTTCTTACGGGCTTCGCGAGCCTTCTGAGCCTGCTCGTACTTGAACTTGCCGTAGTCCATGATCTTGGCCACTGGGGGCTTTGCCTTCGGGGCTACCTCAACCAAGTCAAGGTCAGCCTCGTACGCAAGCTTGCGAGCATCATCGGTACGGACGATGCCCACCTGTTCACCACCGGGGCCTACCAAACGGACCTCGGGTACTCGGATACGCTCATTGATGCGAGCTTCAGCGCTGATTGTGGTTCTCCTCGATTAGGGGGTGTATGAGTAAGTAGTTCACCTACCGGGACCACAAACGAATCAAACCCGGTCTGCCAAAGACAGCCGGGAGTTCTCACAGTGCCAAGCACAAGTGCTTGGTTACCTTTACCTTTATCCTACGAAACATGTTCGCGGCATCGGGTGGGAGAGACTCCGCTTGTGACCCACGAACCTCGAAAAGGCGTCATGGGCGGTAGTGGCTTTGAGGATAGCAGCTTCTACCCTTTCCACCAAATCGCAACTCGCCTAGCGATCCTTGCATTGGGCTGCTGGCTCAATGTTTCCCTTCTCTACCTCAGCATCAACAATGTCGACCAGCTGATATGCAAGGTCCTTTACTGCAGGTTCGGCTTTGGCATAGTCCTCGCCATCGGTAACCACAGATAACGCGACGCCGACGCGCTTGCCAGCAACCTCATGAACGCCAAATTGGCGGTAGGTGTACTCATTCTCGTCCTCATCCAAGCCCCAGCCGCTCTTGGCGCGGGTTCGCTTCTCTTTCGACAGGCCAATTTTCTGCCAGGACACAATGTCTTTGAGCACCTTGTGGACGTAGCCCGCCTCCTCAATGCAGGGCAATTCAGCACCGAAGACTGCTTGGTCTTTCAATGACCACGTGGAGTAGCCGAAGGCGGTGTCATGGATATCCGCGTGCGATCCATAGTCTTCGAGCAATTCCTCGACTGCCTTATCGGCGGAGCCTTCGCGCCATTGCACCTGGGACCACAAGGAGTAGGCGGCATCGTTATCGGATTCCTTGATTGCCAAGTCAACCAGGCTTTTATCCGCGCCGTCTTTCAGCGCCGCGATGGCGATTGGCACCTTAATGGTGGACCAGACAGGGCCCTTGCCCTTATCGCCCACCGCAATGGTGTCATCGCCGGCCGAAATAGCGACCCCCACCTTGGCGTGGTACTTCCTTGCGGTCTTGTCTACTGCACGGTCAAGCTGAGTGCGCACTGAGTCCGGGTCAGGTGCCGGAGAGCTAGTCGACGGCGCTGGGACGTTCTCAGTTTCAGGATCGCCGGAGCAGGCGCTCACCGTAAACAGGGTGAGCGCTGCCAGCAGGCTAACGCCGAGGCGGTATCTATTCACAGTGTCCCTACTTCAACATGTCCTTTAGGTACCTTCCGGTATAGGAGCCTTCCACCTGCGCAACATCTTCCGGGGTGCCCTGCGCGACTACGGTGCCGCCGTCGGCGCCGCCTTCCGGCCCCATATCTACAATCCAGTCCGCAGCCTTGATGACATCGAGGTTGTGCTCGATGACGAGCACCGAATTTCCCTTGTCTACGAGGCCTTGGATAACCAACATCAGCTTGCGGATGTCCTCAAAGTGCAGACCAGTGGTCGGCTCGTCCAAGATGTAGATGGTCCTACCGTTGGTGCGCTTTTGCAGCTCCGAGGCGAGCTTAACGCGTTGCGCCTCACCGCCCGAAAGCGTGGTAGCGGCCTGGCCGAGGCGAACATAGCCCAAGCCGACGTCGACAAGCGTGGCTAGGTAGCGGTGAATCGAGTTGATGGGTTCGAAGAAGTCCGCTGCCTCTGAAATCGGCATGTCGAGAACCTCGGCGATGTTCTTTCCCTTGTAGTGCACTTCCAGTGTCTCGCGGTTATAGCGAGCGCCCTCACACACCTCGCACGGAACATACACGTCCGGCAGGAAGTTCATCTCGATCTTGATAGTGCCATCGCCTTGGCATGCCTCGCAGCGCCCACCCTTGACGTTGAAGGAGAAGCGGCCGGCCTTGTAACCCCGAACCTTAGCCTCCTGGGTTTCGGCAAAAAGGTTACGGATCTTGTCAAAGACGCCAGTATAGGTAGCCGGGTTGGAACGCGGGGTACGCCCAATCGGGCTCTGGTCGACCTGGACCAGCTTATCCAGGTGCTCCACGCCCTCGACGCGCTTGGCACGGCCGGGGACCTGGCGGGCACGGTTGAGCTTATTGGCCAAGGTCTTGGCCAAAATCTCATTGACCACGGTGGATTTACCCGAGCCGGAAACGCCGGTAATGCACGCCAGCACTCCCAGCGGGATTTCGACGTTAATGCCCTTGAGGTTATTCTCGCGTGCCCCCACGACTTTCAAGGTACGGTCCTTGTCGATTTCGCGGCGATGATCCGGTACGGCAAGCACCTTTTTGCCAGAAAGATACTGGCCAGTAAGTGATTGCTCTACCTTTTCAATTCCCGCCGGCTCGCCTTGGTAGACCACCTCGCCACCGTATTCACCGGCACGCGGGCCCACATCGACGAGCCAATCGGACTCCCGGATTGTGTCTTCATCATGTTCGACCACGATGAGGGTGTTGCCAATATCTCGCAGACGCTGCAGCGTCTTAATAAGGCGCTGGTTATCGCGTTGGTGCAAACCAATGGAAGGCTCATCGAGCACATAAAGTACGCCGGCCAATCCGGAACCAATCTGCGTGGCTAGGCGAATACGCTGTGCCTCGCCGCCCGAAAGCGTGGACGCGCCGCGATCCAGGGTCAGGTAATTCAGGCCGACGTCCAGAAGGAAGCGCAGCCGGGCCTGGGTTTCCTTGAGTACCGCACCGGCAATGATTTCCTCGCGGTGCCCCAGCATCAAGGAGTCCAAGAATTCGGAGGCGTCTTCAATCGAAAGCGCACATAGACCCGCAATGGACTGCTCACCGTGAGTAGTAGAAGCCAGGCGGACGGCCAAGATCTCCGGCTTCAGGCGGGTGCCCTTACAGGTGCTACATGGTACGCGGCGGGTGTATTGCAGCAGGCGATCCTTTTGGGACTGCGAATCGGTCGTTTCCAACTTGCGGTGAATGAAACCGGTCGCCCCCTCAAACGGCGCGGTCCAATTGCGCTGCCGCCCGTAGCGGTTCTTGTACCGAACCTGCACCTCCTCATCCGTGCCATAGACGAGTGCATGGCGCTGTTCCTTGGTCAATTCACTCACTGGGGTCTTAGGGTCAAAGCCCATTGCCTTACCCAGACCCTCCACTAGCTTGACAAAGTAGCGGGAGTTGGGAGAGGAGTGCCACGGCTGAATCGCATCAACCGCCGGCGCATCCGGATCCGGGATAAGCAGGTCAACATCGACTTCCAGCTTGGTACCCAAACCATCACACACCGGGCAAGAACCAAACGGGGCATTGAAGGAAAAGGCACGGGGTTCATACTCTTCAATGGTCAACGTGTGGCCATTAGGGCAGGCGGCCTTCTCCGAGTACGTGTGGGTGAGCTCTTCCCTATCCACAAACTCGATGGTGACCAGGCCATCCGCTAGGCGCAGAGCCGTTTCCACCGAATCCGTTAAGCGTTGCTTCTGCGAGGCTTTGACCTGCAGGCGGTCAACTACTACCTCAATATTGTGCTTGATCTGCTTCTTGAGCTTGGGAGGATCGCTGAGCTGATGGGTCTCTCCATCCACTCGCACGCGGGAATAACCCTGAGCCGACAGGTCTTGGAAAAGATCCACAAACTCGCCTTTGCGCTTACGCACTACCGGTGCAAGCACCTGGAATTTCAGCTTTTCTTCCAGATCCAGCACCGCATCCACAATCTGCTGCGGCGTTTGGCGCTCAATCACCGCATCGCACTTAGGGCAGTGCGGCGTACCAGCACGGGAAAAGAGCAAGCGCAGGTAGTCGTAGATCTCCGTGATCGTGCCCACCGTAGAACGTGGATTATGGTTGGTGGATTTTTGATCAATGGACACCGCGGGTGACAGGCCATCAATAAATTCCACGTTGGGCTTATCCATCTGCCCTAAGAACATGCGGGCATAAGAACTCAAGGATTCCACGTAGCGGCGCTGGCCTTCAGCGAAGATGGTGTCAAAGGCCAGCGAAGATTTACCGGAGCCGGATAGGCCGGTAAAAACAACCATTTTATCGCGGGGGATATCGATATCCACGCCCTTGAGGTTGTGCTCGCGGGCACCGCGCACCACCAAACGATCAGCCACTGTGCTCAGACCTCCAGTACTAGGGATTGCAATCTTCCCTCGAATGTACCCGTAGGCTAGGACACATGACTAACGAGCTTCAGCTACATCAGATTTCCGTGTCTGAAATGGACAACAACTGCTACCTCCTCCAGGCGGGCGAAGAGGGCTTGCTTGTCGACGCCGCCGATGACGCCCCCGCAATCCTCGACATGACCCGCAAGGCCGGAGTGAAAATCACCGCGGTGCTTACTACCCACCGCCACTGGGACCACGTGCGCGCACTCGAGGAGATTTTGTCCGAAACGGGTGCTACTCACTACGCCTCCTTCCTTGATTCCCCCGCCATCCCGGCCAAGGTAGACGTGGAGCTGCGCGAGGGCGATTCCATCGAGTTCGCGGGTCTTCAGCTGCCCGTCATCATCTTGCGCGGCCACACCCCCGGCGGGGCGGCTCTGGTTGCAAGCATCGATGGCGTCACCAACCTCTTCGTAGGCGATTCCCTCTTCCCCGGCGGCCTGGGCAAGACCACGTCTGAGGGTGACTTCGTACGCCTATATAAGGACGTCACCGCGCGCATCTTTGATGAGTTCCCTGACAATACGATTGTGCGCCCGGGACACGGCAAGTCCACGACCTTGGGCGAGGAGCGCCCCAAACTTGGTGACTGGTGGGAACGCCGCTGGTGATCCAATGGCGAATTTCCGCGTACAATGGTCTAGCACACGATAGGTCTAGAACAACGAGCTTAAGGAGCTTTAAGGACTATGATTCGCAAGCTTGCCCGCCCCATGCTGGCATCCGTTTTTGTATGGGAAGGCGTAGACAACCTGCGCAACGCGTCCGAGCACGTGAAGGAAACCGAGGGTTTCCTCAAGACCGTGCGCAAGGCCGTTCCTTCTGAGTACCAGGGCTACATCCCGAATGACCCAGAACTAGTTACCCGCGCCATTGGCGGCGCAAAGGTAGGCGCCGGCTCCACCTTGGCTCTGGGCAAGGCACCGCGCACTTCCGCTGCAGTTCTGGCCGCCGCTACCCTGCCCAACTTGATTGGCAAGAACAACTTCTGGGCTGCGGACAATAAGGAAGACAAGGAATCCCGCCGCAACGGATTCGTTACCAATACCGCTTTGCTCGGCGCCCTGTTTATCGCTACCCAGGACACCGAGGGCAAGCCTTCCCTGCGTTGGCGCGCACAGAAGGCCGGCAAGCGCACGAACAAGAAAATTCAGCAGGCACTGCCTACCAAGTCTGAGTCCGAGCAGAAGCGCGAAGAGCTTTCTGCCCGCGCTAACGAACTGTCTTCCAAGGCCGGCGACTGGATCAACGAGACCTCTGCTAAGGCACAGGCTTACGTAGACGACAACAAGGATGACTGGCAGTCCACCGGCCGTGGTCTGCTAGACACCGCAAAGTCCTATGTTGACGATGCCAAGACCTACGTAGAGGACAACAAGGACGATTGGCAGGAGTCTGGCCGCGGCTTGCTGGGCAACGCCAAGTCTTTCATTGAGGACTCGGTCGACAACGCCAAGACTTACGTTGAAGACAATAAGGGTGACTGGCTCGAAACCGCACAGGCAAATCGCGAGATCGCCCGTACCCGTGCTGTAAAGGCAGCTACCAAGGCTCAGGCACGCGCCGACAAGGCCGTCGCCAAGCTGGACACCGCCCAGTCCAAGCGCGCCAACAAGAAGGCATCCAAGCACGCTGACAAGCTGCAGCAGGAGGCAAATAAGAAGATTGAGGCAGCTATCAAGAAGCTGGAAAAGCGCTCGAAGTAGCCACGACTTCTTCGGCCGAATAACTCGGCGGTGACACACGGCCCAGCCTTATGCTGGGCCGTTGTTCTTTGTCACGGCAGGGTCTAAACTCATCTCTCCCCCTCGCCGGACAGCGTGCCCGGCAGCTTCCTCCCCATCAACGTCCAATCACCAAGGAGTCACGTGAACTCAGCATCCCATAAGCACGCGACGGCTGCAGGTTCCTCGGAGCGCGAAGCCATCGCTACGGAGCAAGATTATGTGGACGGCCTTTTCGCCCGCCTCGACGATGAGGTGGCTGCAGCAAATGAACGGCTCAATGAGGTGCAGGCGGACGTTGATCCCTCCACCCCGGACGCGGATGCTTTGGTGCGCCGCGAAACGGAATACCACGGGCTCCAAGCCAAGCTGGATCGTCTCAATGTGGCCCAGATGGGATTGGTCTTTGGCCGCATCGACATCGACGCCCCAGGTGACAATCCCACTCCGGAAGGCCTAGATCGCCGCTACATCGGCCGCATGGGACTCGATGCGCGTGAAGATGACTATCGCACGCTACTGCTTGACTGGCGTGCCCCAATGGCACGGCCCTTCTACCTCGCTACTACCGCCCAGCCAGAAGGCGTGCACACCCGCCGCCAAATCCGCACCAAGGGGCGCACCGTCACTGGCATTCATGATGAAGTCCTTGCTGGCCCCGGAGTGCGTGAAGAAGAGGCCGGCGTAGCGAGCGAATCTGCGCTCTATCACGCCATGCAACGGGCCCGTACCGGTCACATGGCCTCAATTGTGGAGACCATTCAGCGGGAGCAGGACGAGATTATCCGCGATAACACCCGCGGCGTGATGGTGGTAGAAGGCGGCCCCGGCACCGGTAAGACCGCAGTGGCGCTACACCGCGTTGCCTATCTGCTCTATACCCACCGCGAGCTACTTTCTGCCACCGGCGTACTTATCGTGGGCCCCAATAGCAGCTTCTTGGACTATATTTCGCGCGTGCTCCCAGAACTGGGCGAGACCGGCGTAGTGCTCTCCACCATTGGTGGGCTCTTCCCTGGAATTGAACCAAGCCACGAAGAAAACCTCGTGGCTCGGGAAATCAAGGGTAGCGACGCCATGGTGGAGATCCTCTCCACTGCGGTCAAGGACTACCAGCTGCTTCCCGACGACCCGCGTGAACTGGTAGTCGACGGCCTAGCCTTAGAGGTGACACCCAGCATGGTGAAAAGCGCCCGTACACGGGCGCGTCGCTCGCGCAAACCACACAATGAGGCGCGTGGTGCCTTCATTGAGCACCTCGTAGAGGACCTAGCCCAGCAAATGGCAGAAAAGGTTGGTGCCGATCCGCTTGGCGGGAAGAATCTCCTTTCGCGCGCCGATATCGATCAGTTCCACGATGACCTTGCTGAGGACGCGGCCGTTACTGCCTTGATCGATGAGTTTTGGCCCGAACTACACCCCACCGATGTACTTGCTGCTCTAGTCTCCTCGCGCAAGCTCATCGCTTCTGCCGCGCACGGGTATGACGAAGAAACCCAAGAAGCGCTCTACCGCGCAGAGGGACGAGCATGGACGGATTCGGATGCGGCCTTGCTAGACGAGCTTGCCGTCCTCATCGGCCTGCCCAATCCTGAAGAAAAGAAGGCAGCCGATGATGCCGCGTGGCGCGAGCAGGTGGCGGATGCGGAAGACGCATTGGATATCTTGTCCTCCTCCGAGTCCACAGATAATGACGATGACATGTTTGAAGCAGAAATCCTCTCTGCCCACGATGTCATTGACGCCGAGACCCTGGCGCACCGCCAGGAGGTACGCGATAAACGCACCACTGCCCAACGCGCCCGCGAAGACCATACATGGGCTTATGGTCACATCATCGTGGACGAAGCCCAGGAATTAACTCCTATGGAGTGGCGAATGCTCTTCCGCCGCTGTCCATCACGGTGGATGACTTTGGTGGGTGATACCTCCCAGACCGGCTCCCCGGCAGGTGTTGATGACTGGGGCGAGGCCCTCGAGCCTTTCGTGGCTCAACGATTCCGTCACCACTTCTTAACCGTCAACTATCGCACCCCGCAGCCCATTACGGAATTGGCCAATGGACTTTTGGAAATGATTAACCCTGACGCCATTCCGGCGACAGCCATCCGCGATGGCGTGCAGGTGCGCCGGCTTGAGCAAGGCGCCTACACCCCTGGAGTACACAGCGAAGAGGACGGCAGGCTCACAGCGGTTATTGACGCCGCCACGGCGGAGCGCTATAAGGGCCTGGAGTTTGATCACGTGGTTGTGCTCGATCCGCAGCGCATCGTGGATGCCTCCCCACAGGGATTGCAGAACCTCTATGTCTGCATCACTCGTGCCACCCAATCGCTCACGCTCGTCGGTGACTGCGGCGAAGTTCTTTAGGCTCCCGTAAGCTTTGTGCCATGGCCTTATCTGACATCATGCGCAAAGCTGAAAGCTCACTAAACTCCTTTACTTTGAAGCGCTCTCAACGGCGTGGATGGCAGCCCCTGATCGTGGGATATACCGGTTATGGCACCACCGATCAGGTGAGAATCTTCGGCCGCGTACTCATGCATGATCCTGATGAAGGCAAGAGGGATACGTGGGGTGAGCGCGGCTACCAGCAGTTTCTTACCATTCAAGTAGGACACCACGACGTTTCGGTAACTATTGGGGAACAGACTGTCACCGGTACCACCGATCGAAACGGATACATTGACTTACTAGTCCATGACCACGATTTAGAGCCCGGCTGGCATACGGCAATGATCGAGGCCGCAAACGCGAATGCCGTGGAAGTCCAACTACTTATCGTTGATCCGGCGGCCAAGATCGGCATCGTTAGCGATATCGATGACACGGTGCTTGTCACGTGGCTGCCGCGCGCGCTCACCGCGGCGTGGAATTCCTGGGCTAAGCGCCCTAGCAAGCGACAGGCCGTTCCCGGAATGGCCGCATTCTATGCTCAGCTACAACAGCGCTTCCCCCAAGCCCCGGTGTTTTATCTTTCTACGGGCGCTTGGAATACCTTTGGCTCGCTCAAGAAATTCCTGTCTCACCATGGTTTCCCCGCGGGTCCCATGCTGCTGACGGACTGGGGTCCAACGGAAACGGGACTTTTCCGCAGCGGCCAGGAGCACAAGCGTGTTCAGCTGCGCAATCTGCTCATCGCCTACCCGGATATGCAATGGATTCTCATTGGCGATGACGGACAACATGATCCATTGACCTACGGCGATGTGGCTAATGAGCATCCGGACCGGATTCACTCTGTGCTTATCCGCAATCTGAGCCCGCAGGAGCAGTTGCTCTCCCACGGCTCCCTTAGCCCTTTGGCCGATGCCAATGAGGAGGGCCACTTCTCTATCCCCTTGATTCAGGGCGCGAACGGCAACGCCATTGCCGCCGCATTCAACGCTGCACACCCTACGGAGTAAGCTGCGCTTAACGACGAAACCCGCCTTGGTCTTTTCAAAGCAAGACCAAGGCGGGTTTTAATTGCCGTTCTTAGCTGACGGTGTGAACAATCATTACGTCGCAGTCGGACTGGCGAGCAACGTCTGCCGGCACGGAGCCCAGCAGGCGGCCGGTGAGAGAGTTGATGCCGCGGTTGCCCACGATGAGTAGGTCAGCATCGTTGTCGTTGACGATGGACATCAGGGCCTGTACCGGGGTGCCCGGGCGAACAGCGGTTTCGACCTTGGAAGCACCGAACTTCTCAGCGTGTGCCTTAGCGTCCTTGAGGTTTGCCTCGGCCTTCTCATCGCCCAAGATGGTTACGGAATCCTGGCGCAGGGTCTTGGAAGCCTGCTCCTGGTTCTCGTAGTAAGCACAACCGATAATCAGAGTGGAATCGAATGCGGCGGCGATCTTAGCTGCTCGCTCTACAGCGAGGAGAGAAGACTTAGAACCGTCAGTACCGACAACGATCGTGTTGTAGTCGCTCATGATGACCTTTCTTTGTGGGTGTGTACCCAGAGTGTTTATTTAGCCTACAAAGGCTTTACTGCCAGTGTAACAACGAAAAATGTTTAACGTTTCTCGCTGGTATTAACTACGACGACGTCTACCTTTGACTTGTGGGTTAGTTCTGTTGGCACAGAACCGAAGACTCGACCACGAACGGAGTTCACGCCGCGGTTGCCCACCACGAACAGGTCCACATCATAGTCCTGGCCTACCTCCAACAAGGCTTTTACTGGGTCTCCAGATTTGCCTACGACTTCAATGTGTTCCGCACCCTCCGACTCGGCGATACGGGTGGCATTGGTCAAGTAGGTACCGGCCATGTCCTCACTTACAACGGGCAGACCGGCTTCGTCGCCCCGCGGAGCACCAAGCATGGATCCAGCGTGGTTATAAAAGGCTGAAATGATAATCAGCTTGGCGTCGTACGCCCGTGCCATGGACGCCGCAGCGCGGACCGCGCGCAGGGAGGTTTCAGAGCCATCGGTGCCGACGGCAATGTTTTTATAAGTAAGCATTATTCTCCTTGCAGTTGAACTATTTCACAGTGACAACTAAACGGCGCTTCTGGCACTTATCCAGTATAACTAGCGCAGCTCTTGAGAGAAGCACCCGCGGAGCCATTCATCACTTTCAGGGGGAGAAAACTAAATTCCCGCTTCCTTCAATCCACGCAATTCCTTCTTTAGATCAGCGATTTCATCACGTAGTCGACCAGCCAACTCGAATTTGAGCTCGCGCGCGGCAGCCCCCATTTGGGCCGAGAGGTCGTCGATAAGCGCCTGCACCTCATCGGTAGCCATGCTGGAAATATCCCGCTTCTCCACCACTGCAGAGGGATCGGAGTTGGACTCCTCTTCCCCGCCGTCTTCATAGACCTGGTCAAGAATATCGGCAATTTTCTTACGCAAAGGCTGCGGGTCAATGCCGTGTTCCTTGTTATAGGCAATCTGCTTTTCGCGGCGTCGCTCCGTCTCCTCGATTGCCTCTTGCATCGAATCGGTGATTTTATCGGCATACATAATCACCTCGCCAGAGACGTTACGGGCAGCACGGCCAATGGTCTGGATGAGCGAGGTCGTAGAACGCAAGAAACCTTCCTTGTCCGCATCCAAGATGGCAACGAGCGATACTTCGGGAAGGTCAAGGCCCTCACGCAGAAGGTTAATGCCCACCAGCACATCAAACTCGCCAAGACGCAATTGTCGCAAAAGCTCGACGCGCTGCAAGGTATCGATATCCGAGTGCAGGTAGCGCACCTTAATCCCCTGTTCCAACAGGTAATCGGTGAGGTCTTCTGCCATGCGCTTGGTCAGCGTGGTCACCAGTACGCGCTCTTGCTGCGAAATGCGGGTGCGTACTTCATCAATAAGGTCATCAATCTGGCCCTTAGTGGGTTTGACGGTAACCTTCGGATCCACCAGACCAGTCGGGCGAATCACCTGCTCCACGTACTCACCGTCCGAGGACGTAAGCTCAAAGTCGCCAGGGGTGGCGGACATGTAGACAGTTTGTCCCACGCGTTGTTCAAACTCATCAAAGGTCAGCGGGCGGTTATCCACTGCGGAGGGCAGCCGGAAACCGAATTCCACCAGGTTGCGCTTGCGGGACATATCGCCCTCGAACATGCCGCCAATCTGTGGGACAGTGACGTGAGACTCGTCAATAATGGTGAGAAAATCCTCTGGGAAGTAATCCAGCAGCGTTGCCGGCGCGGAACCGGCTGGGCGGCCATCGACGTGGCGGGAGTAGTTCTCGATGCCGGAGCAAAAACCTACCTGCTCGATCATCTCCAGATCGTATTCGGTGCGCATGCGAAGCCGTTGTGCCTCCAGCAGTTTACCGCGATTTTCTAGATCTTCCAGGCGCTCGGCCAATTCCTCTTTGATGGCAGCCACAGCTTTTTCCATGCGTTCGGGCCCTGCCACGTAGTGGGTCGCGGGGAAGATGCGCACCTCATCTACTTCCTCGATGACATCACCAGTGACGGGGTGAATGTAGTAAAGGGAATCGATATCATCGCCGAAGAATTCAATGCGCACCGCGCGCTCCTCATAAGCCGGAATGATATCGACCGTGTCACCCTTGGCGCGGAAGGTACCGCGGGTAAATCCCACGTCATTGCGTTCGTATTGGATATCCACCAGCAAACGGAGGAAGCGGTCCCGGTCCAGCTCCTCATCCACGGAAAGAATGACCGAACGATCCAAATAGGACTGCGGAGTACCCAAGCCATAAATGCAGGACACGGAGGACACAACCACCACGTCTCGGCGGGACAGCAGCGCCGAGGTGGCCGAGTGGCGCAGACGCTCTACGTCCTCGTTGATGGACGAGTCCTTTTCAATATAGGTATCCGTCTGCGCAATATAAGCCTCTGGCTGGTAGTAGTCATAATAAGACACGAAGTACTCCACCGCGTTATGCGGCAGGAGTTGGCGCAGCTCGTTCGCTAGCTGCGCTGCCAGGGTCTTATTTGGTGCCATCACCAGCGTGGGGCGCTGCTGTTTTTCAATCAACCACGCGGCAGTAGCGGATTTACCAGTACCGGTAGCACCCATGAGTACTACATCGCGCTCATCGCGGTTGAGGCGTTCGTTGAGCTCTGCAATAGCAGCGGGCTGGTCGCCGGCCGGCTCGTATTCAGAGACAACCTGAAACTCACCAGGGGTGCGCTCGACCTCGCTGACGACGCGGTGCTCGGAATCTGGAATAAGAGGATGTTCAGCAGCAAAAGCCATGCCCACTACTCTACTGCTTATATGGCGCGGCTAGCTATGTTCACGGCAAGGAGTCCTGCGCGGTGCGCAGCCACTCTTCCAGCTCGCCGGTAGTCTCCCACAGCGCATAAACAGAAGACGTCTCTGGACGCATTGCACTATTAATGCGGCGGCGCAGCCAAGCTTTAGACTGCGGCGTATACAGGGGCGCAAGATCCTCGCGGTGAATTCCTTCCGGCAGTGCATCAGCTTTCAGCTTTAACAAAGCACCCAGTGCGATCATGGTTTCCGCGTCATCGGAGTCCATGGGCTCTTCCGAGCATGACTTCTGAAAGGCTTTGAGATCGAAAGAGCCATCACGCAAGCTAGCGAGCAGTTCTCGCGCTGCGTGATTATCAAAAGGCCCTGTATCCCACGTTCCCACGGCGAGTAGCTTAAGACGCGAAAGTTAACGCAACTTCGAAACTGCGTAAACTCTAACCGCCCAATGGTTAAAGTTTGGGTGACTCCGCGCCTACGACTCCGCTTCTAAGCGGTTCATGACCTCGGCTGCACGCGCGCGCAACTGCTCCAGCGTTCCGTTGTTGTCAATGACGTGCGTGGCTGCGGCTAGTCTCACCTCATCAGGTACCTGCGCTGCTATGCGACGGCGCGCATCCTCCTCTTCCAGCCCGCGTGAAGCAACGAGGCGACGGACGCGCTCTTCAACGGCCACGTCGACCACGATGACGTAGTCCATGTCTTTGTCTAAACCGTTATCCACCAAAAGCGGCATATCGTAAACGGCAAAGTCATAACCTTCTTCACGTGCCTCAGCGAATTGGCGCTGCGTTTCCGCTTGGATGCGTGGATGAGTAATGGAGTTCAACAGTTCGGTATGTTCCTTGTCCGCAAAGGCTCGCCGAGCCAATTCCTTGCGGTTGAGGCTGCCGTCCGACAGCAAAATATCTTCACCAAATGCTGCCGCCAGCTCCGATAGAGCGGGCTTGCCAGGCTTGACGACGTCGCGGGCAATGCCATCGGCGTCAACCACACGCCACCCCCGTACGCGGCAGAGCGTTGCGACTGTTGACTTACCACTGCCAATACCGCCTGTAAGGCCAATGAGTTTCATGGCAGCCACCCTACGCGAAAAGGAACCCCGCCATACTGAACTGCTCCCCATTAGTTGGACTGAGAAATCAGTTTCCGATTAGTGGGGAGTAGTTTTCATTGAGAGCTCGAAGT
>NZ_JASPIX010000015.1:0-46346 GCF_030229735.1 Corynebacterium sp. MSK074 | reverse complement strand
CTAGCCGTGGCTTACCCCAACCGATTCGCGGATTACTTGTAAACCAAGCCCCCGCACACAAAGAAACGGACACTCTCCGCCTAAAGGACATTACTGGGATAAAGCCCGGCGGAAACACCGATTTCCTTAGCCACGTGAGCGATCGGTCGCTCTGACTCGATTACCAGGTTTGCAGCTTCACACCGGTACTCGGGCGTGTACTTCTTGCGCTGTTGACTCACAATGAACATCCTCTCCTACGGGCACAAGATCCGTACAAATAGGGTGTCCACTAAACGAGGGCAGCCTCAACTGGGCAAAACCTGGCAAAGGTCGTATTGTATACAGGAAATATACAAACAAATGCTAGGAGACAGTTACTTGCCTACCACGAACATCGAGAATTTTATCCGCAAGGAAATCCTAGAGACCAACCTACAATTCCAGCTAGCTAAAAATTTCCGCACCCATCCGCAGCTCCTTCAAGATGAAGCACAAAAACGCGGATGGGTAACAACGCCTATGGGCGACGGGATTATAGGTATCTATAACGAAACTGGCCATCCAGTAGGAACTCTTAAACAAATGCTGACCTCGGCAACTAGCAGCAGTGCAGTCGCGGTCTGTACCAGGAAACATGTTGCAAAAGAGCATTTTCAGCGCGCTGGTGTCCCAGTTGCAGAAGGCAGAAGCTTTAGCCTCAAAGAGCGGGAAGAGGCCGCAGAATACGTGGCAAGTCGCAGGTCTCCAGTCGTCATGAAGCCAGACCGTGGAGCTGCTGGAACCGACGTTGTTACGGAAGTGATGACAGCTGAAGACTTCGACAATGCCTGGTCAACAATTTCTGCCGGCAAGACAGCCGGAGGAACAGTACTCATTGAAGACCAATTCTCCGGTATTGATATTCGAGTCATGATCGCTGGCGGGAAATATGTCGCAGCTAGCAGCAGGGTACCCGGGTTTGTCGTAGGCGACGGAGCTACTACCTTCGGAGAGCTTGTGAAGGCATCACAGGTTGAACGCAAAACCAATGCATACCTTAAACGGATGCCAAGCCACCCAGATTATGAATGGCTCGACCGAATCGGCATTAACGAAGACACAATCCTCGAGGCTGGCAAGATACAGGTCTTAAGCCTTGTTTATAACCTCCACCAAGGGGGAATCAACGTGGACCTTACTGACCGCATGCCTGCGCATTTCATTGATATTGCAGAAACTGCAGCAAGGGCGATTCCAGGTCTGACCGTTGCCGGAATAGACCTGATGGTCTCAGGATTAGATGATGACAGCGAAGCTATTGTTCTCGAAGCTAACACCTCCGCTAACATCGCCGTCCATCATTATCCTGCCTATGGGAAAGCGGTGAACGTGGCAGCGAAGATCCTAGATTCCTTAGAAAATTCACTTCCCGTTTAATCGTCTAAGCCTGCTCAGGCTTTAACCGAACCCAACCCATGCCAAGTGTTGGTGCGGGTTTTCTCGATCCCGATTCCCTGTGGCCTCCATAGCCGAAGGGAATTTTTACGCCAAGCCCCCTCGTTGGGGCTTTTTCATGCCCAAATTAAGGAGGGAATATGAAACCAAATCCAGCTTGGTGGGGAGTCCCCTCTTTCCTGCCAGAACTTTTCAAACACTTCGGCATCAACTTCAAAGAACTACCCGGCTGGGAGTTCTAGGAATGGGGGACTTCGCTTCCATCCAAGGTGACTTCTGGCACCACACCGGCTCACGCAGTACCAGCGCCGAGTACATCGCCCGTAATGCCGGTCTCGGTGGAGCACTCTCGGGCCTGCTTCACATCGCGCCCGATGGAACGCCGACGTTCTGCGGTATTGGTATCGCGTATCACGCCGGCCCTGGCTGGGGCCAAGGCTGGGCAACAAATAACACGACCCCTGTCAGTGTTGGATTCGAAATGCAGTACAACGGCACCGACACCTGGGATGAGCGACAACTCGACACCGCGCGCCGGGCTTCGGCTGGCATCCTCTGGTTCCTGGGTCATCCGGCGACTATCGAGCACATGATTGGCCACTGGGAATACTCCATGCAAGCTCAAGGAAAGTGGGACCCCGGCCGTGGTAATGGCGTCGCTGGTGCGGTCATGGAAATGAATCACCAACGTGCCCCGGTTCAGCAACACATCGACAACATCAACAAGTAGGGCCAGCTCGATGCACCGGCTGTTGTACCTCCGAAGGAGAGCACCGTGACCTATGACAAATTCACCAAATTCTTGACCGGCTACGTCAGCGGTTTCTTCAAGCCGTGGTTCGACACGTGGGAGCATACCTGGTCTCAGCTCCGCGACCCTGAGGGCAAGGGATGGCCTCAGCTCGGTGAAGCGTCTTGGGTTTAGTTCCTACCTCAGGGATTGAACTATGCCTAGGAAGTATTCCGTCGAGTTCAAGGAGAAGGCGGTCCATCAGATCTTCGAAATGGTCCGCCTGGAGTCCTGCTCACTGCAGCGCGCCTACACGGAGGCCGGTGAGCTGCTTGGGGTATCTCACCATACGTTGCGGGCTTGGTACCGTGACAGCGCTTCAATACGTGATGACTCTGAGGTTTCAGGCGGCGGGACAATGGAAGAAGAGCTCAAGCGTCTGCGCCGTGAGAACCGCGAGCTGAAACGAGCAAACGGGATTCTTAAGATTGCTTCGGCTTTTTTCGCAGCGGAACTCGACCGACCCACGACCAAATGGTCTCCCACATCGACGCGTATAAAGATCAATTTGGGCCCGGGGCCATCTGCCGAGTCCTTAAACAAGCAGATCGTGGATTCATCACCTCACGCGGTTACCGCAAAGCCACCACACGCGTTCCCAGTGCAAGAGGATTAAGCGATAGCCTGCTCATCCCAGAAATACAGCGCGTGCATGCAGAGAACTTCTCCGTCTACGGCATCCGCAAAATGTGGCACGCTATGAACCGTGAAGGCTTTCATATTGGTCGCGATAAGACCGCACGTCTGATGAGGCTAGCAGGTGTGTCTGGCCGCAGACGTGGGCGAACCCCCGTGACAACGATTAGCCCGAAGACACCGGATCATCGCCCGGACCTAGTGCAGCGAAACTTTCGTGCACAAGCGCCAGGCAGGTTGTGAGTTGCCGACATTACCTACGTTCGTACCCTCTCAGGATTCGCCTACACCGCGTTTGTCGTGGATGTTTACAGCCGAAAAATTGTTGGTGTTGCTACACGCTCGACGATGCGTACCGATGCGCTGCCCATGGAGGCCTTGGAAGATGTGTTAACGACTGCAGGGCGAATTCATGGAAAACAGTTAATTCACCATAGCGATCGGGGCAGCCAGTACGTGTCACTGAAGTATTCCACCGCGCTAGCCGAATCCGGAATCCGGCCAAGTGTTGGAACAGTCGGCGATTCATTATGACAATGCTCTAGCTGAAACAGTCAATGGTCTCTACAAGGCGGAACTGATTCATGCCCAAGGACCGTGGACATCGGTTGGGGAAGTCGAACTGGCCACCTTGCGGTGGTCGCATTGGTGGAACACCAAGTGGCTTCATGAGGGCATTGGACTACGCCACCCCACAAGAAGTCGAAACCGAGTACTATCTAACCCAGCCCATCAACACAGGGGCGTAAAAGAAGCGGAACTAAACCCGGGACGCTTCAGTGTGGCGATTCCCCCCCCCGAACGCCCCGGCCGGGCCGTCCCTGTTTCTACAGTTGGAGATTGCCGGAACTGCCCGCGTTTTGCCTGTTCAATATCGCCGTTTAAGGCGATGAACTCACCGGCAAGGGGTGTTGGTACCCTCCAACTCGTTTAACAGCTGCCTGAGCGGGTAGGTGCGCTGGCCTAACATCTCCGCTTGCACAGCAGCCATGCTTAAACAGTTGGGGCACACCTCTAGGTGCTGTTCCTCGTAGGTCATGGGGGAGCGCCGCGTTAGTGTCTCTGGCATGAGGTCACCAACAGTTATCCCGGCACGTGGCACCACCACATAGCCGCCGCCTTTGTAGTGGAGCCTGACCCCGGCTAGGTCAACACACCGCATGGGATTCATGTGCGTGCAGTAACTGCCCTCGTGGGGTGTGCCAGCGCATAGGTGCCATAGGCCGGTGGTGGTGTCCGCATAGAGGTAGCGCACCCGGTGCCGGTTCCAGATGCCGGTGTAGTTGTCTGGTTGGTCTGCTGTGGGCAGTTGGTGCGTGCTCATTGTGGTTCCCCTGTTAGCTCGTTGGTGAGGTTGCGGATGGCGCGTGTTAGGCGTGTGTTGGCCCGCATGATTCGCAGCGCCTGTTGGTCTAGCCGCCGGTATTCGGATGGGGTGCAGTTCTGGCACTGCTGGTTGATGCTCTCCAGCAATTCAAGATTGGCCTTCAGTTCCTGCATGGTCTCGTTGAGTTGTTGGATGCTCACAGTGTCACCTCGTAGAGGAAGGCAGCGGCATCACATGCGGGGCAGTTCTGTTTGTTGGTGTGCGCCCCGGTGGTGGCACCCTTGTGCTTGTAGAGGCGCTGGCCGCATAGAGTGTGGATTACCCCGTGTGGTTCGATGTGGTGAACGAGATGCCGCAAGCGTGGCGTGTTGGTGCCCCGGCGCGCCGGCTGGGTGGTGGTTTCGGGGGTGGTCATGGTGGCCCTTTCCTGGTGCTATTAGGGAAGGAATAGGGAATGGTCCTACTCTGGTTTCTGGGAAAATGCCTCTGACCTGCACTACTGTCGTTGTAGACGTGGGGCCCCGGTGGCCCCACGGTGAGAGGGAGGCGTCGGCAAGCAATGCCGGCGCCTTTTCTCGTGCCTGGGCGCGCATTTGGGTGTGCTAATTGCGCGGTGGCGGGCGGTGAAGTCTAATAACCATATGGTTGAAGTGGATCCGCTCATTGAATCTCTCTACCGCTGGTCCGATATCAGCGGCGTGCTGCTGATGGGAATCATCGGCGGCACCATGGCGCGCAAGCGCGGCTATGACATCATCGGCTTTTTCTTCATCGCGATGTTTTCTTCCCTGGGCGGCGGCATGGTGCGCGACGTGCTCATCAACCGCGGCACCGTGGCGGCCATGAGCCAGCCGGAGTATCTTTACCTGGCCTTTGCTGGTGCGCTCATTGCCCGTTTTGTCTACTTCAAGGGCAAGACCTGGGACTATCTGCAAGCGCATGGCGATGCCGTCGTATCCGGCCTCTGGGCTGCCACCGGCGCCGTCAAGGCCATTACTTATGGGCTGCCGCTTATCCCGTGCATCATGATGGGCGTGTTCACTGCCACGGGCGGATCCATGATTCGTGACATTGTCATGGGGCGCGAGCCTAGCGTCTTTGGCGATAACCAGCCGACGGTCATCCCGGCTGTGGCCTGCGCAATCATCGTCTTGGTGGGGCATCACTATGACATGATGGCCGTGGGCATGATTATTGGGCCGCTGGTTTCCATCTTTTTGGCGCTGCTGGGTATTTGGGCCGGTTGGCGCGTGCCGGCATACCAGGAATGGGCGCCGATTAATGACACCGCCGCCCAGGTGAAGGTGTTGGCCAAGAAGGCCGAGAATAAGAGCCGCGCGGTGGGCCGCCGCTTGGAGCCGCACCGCGTGCGCTCGTGGCGCCACCGTCAGATGGAGGCCGCGCTGCAGCGGCGCATCGAAAAGGAAGTGCGATCCGGCAAACGCCGCAAGGAGGCCGCCGCGGAGGCCAGCGAGTTTATGGAGTCGTTTGAATCGGACGTCGATCAGCTCAGCGCCCAGACCGCGGAGACCGAGAACACCGACATTGGCGTGGACCTTAGCGGTGACTCCTATGAGGCGGAAGAACAAGACTCCCACGAGGAATCCCAGCGCCTGCTGGATACCATCTTGGAAGATGACAAGCTGACCGATGAGCTCATTGACCGCCTTATGAAGCGTTATAACTCCCGCGACTAGAGGCCGGGCAATCCGCGCTCGATCCATCGGGTGCTTGCACGGTTGCTGGCAGCCAACTGGCATCCAGTTTTCAGGCATGCGGCCTAATCTAGAGGCATGAATCTGAAGTATTACTTCTACGAGCTGTGGAGCCTTTTTGTTGACCATGGCTTGCCGCTTATCGCGCTATTGCTGATAGGCATTTTGATCCCGCGCATCGGCAGGCTGGCCATCCGCATCATGGAGCACCGCCTCGATGAAGAGGAAGAAGCCACCAAGGCGCGCTTGGCGCTGACCGGTGCGCTGGTCTACATCGTGCAGGCAGCAGCGTACTTCCTTATCATCTGGGCCGCGCTGACCAATCTCGGCGTGCCAGCGGTAGGTGCGGCGGTGCCGGCGACGATAGTCTCGGCCGCCGTGGGCTTTGGCGCCCAGTCCATCATTGCGGACTTTCTCTCCGGCTTCTTCATCCTTTCGGAAAAGCAATTTGGCGTGGGCGACTATGTCAGCTTCGATGGCGTGACTGACGTGGAAGGCACCGTGGTGATGCTGACCCTGCGCACCACTAAGGTGCGCACGCCTACCGGCGAGCTGGTCACCGTGCCCAATAGCTCGGCCGGCGCGGTCACTAACTACTCCCAAGAGTGGTCGCGCGCCGTGGTCAACTTTGATGTGCCGGTACAAGAAGGCGAGACCCTGCCAGAAATCACGCGCCGGGTGCGCACGATTTCCAAACAAGCCATCCAGGAACCGTCCATCGCCGTGGACGTCAATGGCGAGCTCGAGGTGCTGCCGGCCACCCAGTTGGTTGCCCCGCAGGCGGCCGGCCAGTCCTGGCACGTGACCTACCGCGTGCTGGTTACCGTAAACCCCGCCCGCCAGTGGGCGGTGGAGCGCGCCATTCGCTCCGCGCTGCTTTCCGAGTTCTGGGATCACTACAACGTGACCGACTTGGACGAAATCCAGCGCCCGCTTCTTCCGGTGGGCGACAATGCCGCGGCACAAGAGTCCGTCAAGGATGCCTCCGCGGCAGGGGAGGGATCGCGCCCCGATTCCCAGCCGGAGCACCAGTCGCCCGAGGTGGATGGCCCGGATAGCGACGGCCCCGGAAAGCCCGCGCTGCCGGATGAGGAGGACCACGAGCCCGAGCCCACCCAAGGCATCTGGCGCGCGCTGGAGACTAATTCCAAGTTCCAGAAGATCGCCACCATTGGCGGCCGGGTCCGCGCCTCTACCACGGGCCTCATCCTGGCTCTGCTCGTCGTCGGTGCCTTGGCCCTGGCCTCGAGCAATCCCGAAAATGCGGATGCGGGCTGGCTTTCGCCCGAGCATTGGCGCGATAGCGGCGCGGAGGCCTCTTCCTCGCAGCTTTCCGACGCCCCCTCCACCAACCCCACCCCCGAAACCACCGAGACCGGCACGCAGTCCGAGCCGACAGAAGACAGCTCTGCTGCCACGGAGACCGCTAACCCGCAAGGCTCTGATGGCGCTGGCGCGACCGATTCGCCTGCCGGCAGCGGTGGTGGCGGTGGCCAGGAAACTGGTGCTACAGGTAATGCCTCGCCCGCCCCGAGCGCCGCCAACGGCGGGACCGATTCCGGCAACGGGGCCGGCACTGCGCCCACTGCCGGAAGCGACGCTGGCGACGGCACCCAAGCTTCCGGAACCGCAGGTAGCACCGGCCAAGAGATCCCGGCAGAGCCGCGCTAGTAAGGCTTCTACAGTAAGCCGGTCCGTCCAGCGCTCATTATTGGGCGAGGTAAAGCTGGCATACACGCTGGTGTCATTATCCTTTTGACAGTGGTGAAATAGTGCAGCCCGGCTGCGCGTTGCACTGGGCATGACTTCACTTTTCGAACCACTGGAACTTGGCCGATTCAAGCTAGATAACCGCGTCACCATGGCGGCGCTGACCCGCCAGCGTGCAGGCGAAAGCGGTGTACCCACCGAGCTGCACCAGAAGTACTACTCGCAGCGTGCCACGGCCGGTCTGGTGGTTACGGAGGGAACCTTCCCGGCGTGGACCAACCGCGCATTCCCGGGCCAGGCAGGCATTGCCACCGACGAGCAGGCAGAAGGCTGGCGCGCCGTCGCAGACCGCGTGCACGAGGAAGGAGGCACCCTGTTCATGCAGATCATGCACGGCGGCCGCACGAGCCACCCAGACCTGATTGATGGGGCGAACCCGGAGGCGCCCAGCGCCTTCGATTGGGACGGAACCGTGCGTGGCTTCGCTGGCAAGATGGATGCGCCGGTGCCGCGCGAGCTGAAGAAGGAAGAGCTGCCGCGCATCGTGGATGAATTCCGCCAGGGTGCGCGCCGGGCTATTGATGCCGGTGTCGACGGAGTGGAGATCCATAACGCGAATGGCTACCTGCTGCACGAGTTTATGGCGGCCTCGTCCAATAAGCGCGAGGATGAATTTGGCGGCAGCCCGGAAAATCGCTGGCGCCTGCCAGAGATGGTCATTCGCGCCGTGGTAGAGGAAATCGGGGCCGACCGCGTGGGCGTGCGTTTCTCCCCGGCACACAATGTGCAGGGTGTTATCGAAGACGATCAGGAAGACATGCTGGCCACCTACGGCGGGCTTCTCGACGCCCTAGCACCGCTGAACTTGGCCTATGTATCCCTGCTGCATGGCGAGCCGGACAGCGAGCTCATCGCCACGCTGGCGCAGAAGGCACGCGCAAACGGCGTGACCAAGGTGCTCATGAATGATGGCTTCCCCACGATTACCTCCAAGGAGGATGCCCAGCGCGAAATCGAGCTGGATTATGTGGACGCCGCAGTGGTGGGCCGCCAGCTTATCGCTAACCCGGACTTGGTGCGCCGCTGGCGCGAGGGCCTCGAGCTTAACGAGCCGGACCAGGATACGTTCTACCTGGGCGGCGAGCGCGGCTACATCGACTATGAGTATGCCGCGGACTAGGGAAGAATCCGCGGCACCAAAGGGGGCCCGACAGGCGGGCGAGTGATAGGTAGTGAAATTCCCCAGAGAGGGTCTTTCACTATCCCTATCGAAGGTGTACTACTCGTTCGTTAACACCGAGTACCTGTCATGTGACAGAACTTACAACTACTTGGTGTAGCCCTCACCCGGGCGCCAGGTCATGGTCACGGCCTCGCGCACCGGGGACTTGGCGGTGAGCAGGTTATCCACGCGCAACCAGTGCATTTCCGCCGAATCCGGGCGCACGGTGACATAGCTGTAGCCGTGGTGGTCCAGATCCACGTGGCGGGTGTGCGGGTTGGCGCCCATCAAGTAGCGCTCGGCCAGCTTGGAAAGCTCATTGCCCTCCGGCAGCTTCAGCTGCTCGTTCACGTTGGGTGCAGACACGGAGGCGCAGACCATCTCGGCGCCAAAGATGCGGCCGTCCTTGCTGATATTGTGCGCCCACTCGGAGTGGATATCGCCGGTGACAAAGAGGGTGTGGGAGTCGTGCTTTGAGAGGGCGTCGATAAGCAAGCGGCGCTCCGCCGAGTAGCCATCCCACTGGTCGCCATTGACCGGAATGCCGGTGATATTGGAAGACAGCGAGGAAGAAACCGGCTTGGTCTTGTCCTCTTGTTGCAGGGTAGCCAGGTTCATGGGGGAGAACATGACGGAATTGCCCAGCATATTCCACTTGGCAGAAGAGGTCTCAATCTTATTGAGCAGCCAGTTGTACTGCTCAGAGCCGAGCATCGTGCGGCCTTCGGCGGCCATCTTGCGCGGGCCAAAGCGCACCTGCTCATCGCGGTAGGTGCGCAGGTCCATCATGGTTAGCTCCACTAGGTCACCGAAGGTCAGGCTGCGGTAGAGGTGGCCCTGCTCGGATGGGTTGGTCGCGCGCACCGGCATCCATTCGAAGTAGGCCTGCATCGCGGCGTTGCGGCGGTCCAGGAAGGCTCCTTCCTCGCCTTCGCTGTGGTTCTCGGCGCCCTCGCGCCAGTTATCGTTGGCCACCTCGTGGTCATCCCACACCACAACCCACGGCAACGCGCCGTGTGCGGCCTGCAGGTTCTCATCGGTGCGGTAGCGTCCGAAGCGGATGCGGTAATCCTCCAGCGAGATAATCTCGTGCGCCGGGTGGTGCAGGCGCACCGGGCCATAGCCAGCGTATTCGCGCTGCGGGTACTCGTAGATATAGTCGCCCAAGAAAATCATGTAATCCAGCTGGTCCGCGCGGCCGCGCTGGGCAATATCGCCATAGGCATTGAAGAAGCCGGACTCCCAGTTAGCGCAGCTAGCCACGCCGAAGGTGAGCTCTTCCGGGGAGGCGCTCAGCGCCGGGGCGGTCTTGGTGCGGCCGACGGGCGAGTACTTATCCTGCGCCTTAAAGCGGAAGAAGTACACGGTCTCCGGCTCCAGGCCGTGCGGGTCCACGTGCACGGTGTGATCCTGGCTGGCGTCGGTGGTCACCTCGCCCCGCTTGACGACGTCCCCAAAGCCCTCATCCTTGGCAATTTCCCACTCCACCCGGGTGGCCTCGCCTAGTCCGGATCCCGGCATGGCATCGGCATCCGGGGTCACGCGGGTCCACAAGATGACCGAGTCCGGAATCGGGTCGCCCGAGGCCACACCGTGGAGGAAGGGCCGCTCGCCCAGCTTGGGCTCCACCATGTGCTGCTCCACGCGCGGCGAGAGGCTGCTTTGTGCGTTGGCGGCTGCACCGGACAGAGCGATGGCGGCACCGGCGGTACCGGTGGATTGCAGGAAGCGGCGGCGGTTAACTGCGCTGCCCGTGTTCTTAGAATTATTAGACATGGTTGAAAGTTTTCTCATGTCTAATGGGTGTGCAACCGTTTCTTGCCCGATTCCATAAAATGTTCTTGTTGTTTTAACCGGTGGTTTACTTGGGCGGCCTCCTGCGGTCCTGCCGCGTCTGGCGGTTGGGCGGTTTCGAGGGGCTTTCGCCGGCTTCTGTGGCTTAGGTCCATTCTGATCGGGCTGATTTGAGGCCTTTAGGGCTGAATTGAGGGGTCCATTCGCTCAGATCGGCCCGATCACCTTCGACCTAAGGTGTGCGGGACCCAGTGGGCCAAAAGAGTGACCGGCTCGAAAAGGCGCGCCCAAAGCGGTCCAGTCCTTCCGAATGCGGCTCAGTAGGCTAGAGGGTATGAGTGAATTTAGCCAAATTAGCCAGTGGCCCGCGGATACGGTGGCCGGTGCGTTAGTGCATCGCGGCGAAGTGAAAGAAACGGTGGGGGATACCGCCCGCGAGTTTCCGGTGGCATCGGTAACCAAGCTGGTCGCGGCCTACGGCGTGATGCTGGCCGTGGAAGAAGGAGCCGTGGAGCTAGAGCAGCCAGCCGGCCCGGAAGGCTCCACGCTCGAGCACCTGCTTGCACATGCCTCTGGCATTTCCTTTGATTCCCGGGAGTCGCAGAAGCCGGTGGGTGAGCGCCGCATCTATTCCTCGGCCGGTTATGAGTGGGCCGCGGATACCGTGGCCGAAGCTACGGGCATGGACTTTGCCGAGTACCTGCGCGAAGGCATTTTGGCCCCGCTGGGCATGGAGTCCACCCGGCTGGAAGGCTCGGCCGGGCACGGTTTGGTTTCCACAGTGGAGGACCTCGCAGCCTTTGCTGCGGAAGTTCAGCACCCACAACTCCTGCACCCTTCCACCGTGGCCGACATGCGCCGCGTTCACTTCGACGGATTGCGCGGCATCGTTCCGGGCTATGGCAGCTTCAAAGACTGCACCTGGGGCCTAGGCTTTGAAATCCGCGGCGATAAGGATCACTGGATGGGCGCCTTGCCTGCCGACGCCGTCGGCCACTTCGGCATGTCCGGCACCTACCTTTGGGTCGCCGGCGACTATGCCATGGTCGCGCTCACAAACCGCGACTTTGGCGAATGGTGCAAGCCGCTCTGGCACGATACAAATACCGACATCTGGAACTCTTTATAATCTGCCCGCTTCGGCGGAACGAGCGCCTTCCACTGGGGAAAGTGGAGTGGTGGAAGGCTCCCCCGTGGGGCGGGGAGAAATTGGGGAATTTCGTGCGAAATGTGGCCATCCTGCGCGGGAAGCCGGCGTGAGCGCACGGGCAGCGGTTGCGTGAGATCCTAGTTGCGCTTTCCCGGGCGTGAGCAGGGCTTCTGTTGCCTGCCGTCAAGGAGGGGCAGAATTTTCTCAGCAAACTCCAAATTTCACATTTGTAACAGTGGTTTCACCTGCAACTTTAGTCCCAGTCTGTACCTAGGGTTGAGGTTTAGCGAATGGGGGTTGAAGTGAAAGTTGAGGGTTGTAGGGAGGGGTGTGACGCAGGAAAATTGTGAGCAGACGCATCAGACAGTTCGTTGGGGAAGACGAAGCTCGTCTTGCATCGCGCCGGGCCGGCAGGCCTCGTGCGGTGGTGATCTATGTCGAGGGAGAATCGGCTATGAATACGTGCGTTAACCCTGCGCCGGTTGAACAGCCGGCCTCCACCTCCACGTGGCCCTCCGTCAACGGCGGCGCCACCGTGGTCACCGGTGTGCTCAAGATTTCCGGGATGCCGCGCAAGCTGCGCTCGGAGATTGAACACGCCATGGATCGGTGCATCCGTACCGAGTCGGAATTTATCATTCCGGGCGATGACCCACTGACCGCTCAGTGGTGCACTCGTTGGTTCCGGGATGGGCTTTCCGTAGCGGCGCTTGCCCAAGGCGGCAGCGCCTGCGCCAACGCAGGCAGCGGTATTGGCTGCCACCAGGTGCTTACCGGCACCCGCGAGGAGTTGGACGCGCTTGATTGCGTCGTGCGCTACCTCGCGCAGCGCCACGGCTTTAGTGCCGCAGTGCGCCTGCCGTAGAAAGCACAACAGGGGTTGGGCCAGCTGCTGCTGGCCAACCCTGTGCTTTTGCCGCCCGATGGTCTCCTCGGGAACGGGCTATTCTGCCTCTGCGAAAGGATCCAGGATCTTGTCTGGCAGCTCCGCCACGGATTTCAGCACGGCCGACGGGCGGTACGGGTAGCGGGAAATCTCGTGGTCATCGGAAATGCCGGAGCGCACCAGCACCGTGCGCATACCGGCCTCAAGGCCCGCCTTCACGTCTGTATCCATGCGGTCACCAATCATAACCGTGTGCTCCGAGTGGGCGCCGATAGTATTCAGCGCGGAACGCATCATGACCGGGTTAGGCTTGCCCACGTAATAAGGCTCGCGGTTGGTGGCGGCGGTAATCAACGCGGCCACCGCGCCGGTGGCCGGCAGTACACCCTCAGGAGCCGGGCCGGTAACATCCGGGTTGGTGGCGATAAAACGTGCGCCATTACGGATGAGATTGATGGCATTGGTGATGGCTTCAAAGGAATAAGTGCGGGTTTCACCAAGTACCACGAAGTCCGGGTCATCGTTGGTGAGGATCCAGCCCGCCTCATGCATGGCGGTAGTCAGGCCGGATTCGCCCACTACGTAGGCCTTGCTGGAACTTACCTGGCTGGAAAGAAAGTTCGCGGTGGCGGTAGCGGAGGTCCAGATTCGCTCAGCGGGAATGTCCAGGCCGGTATTGCGCAGGCGGGCAGATAGGTCCCGCGGGGTAGACATGGAGTTATTGGTCAGCACCATGTACTCGATGTCATTGTCTTTAAGTGCCTGGATAAACTTATCGGCGCCAGGGATCATCTCACCTTCTTTGATGAGCACGCCGTCCATGTCTGATAGATAAGAAATCATTGGTGATCCTCCACATACTCGGCGATATCGCCGATGGTTTCGCTGTTGAGCATCGTTTCCTCAGAAAAGCGGACTTGGAAGGCCTCTTCCGCGCGCACGGTGAGCTCCACCAGATCGAGCGACTCTATCCCGATATCTTTCAGGCGGGTCTCGCGGCCCATGTCTTCCTCGGTCCCGGTGACCTTGTGGATGAGTGCGATGAGCTGGCCGAGAGTATCTCGCTCCGGCTCCTTGTCCGGCGCACTCGCATTGAACTTTGCCTGCAATTGGGCACTGAGGTCGTTTGCCATGCCCACCAGTCTAGTATTGATCCCGTTATGGCATTGAGAAAACGTTCTTCCGTTGTGGCGCGTAGTTGGCTCAAGCGCCTGCGCCCCTCGCACCGCGCCGAGCTAGAAAAGCTTTATGGCGGATTGCATGATCCCTCTACCGAGCCGGGGCTTACCCACATCAGCGCGTCCGGCACCGTGGACCACGGTGGCCTAGACATCGCCTGGTATGAAGTAGGCCAGCAGGACGCCCCGGTGACGGTGGTGTTTATTCACGGCTATTGCCTGTCTTCAGAAGCCTATTATGACCAGGCCAATTACCTGCGCGGCCGCAATGCCCGCGCACTCTTGGTGGACCTGCGTGGGCATGGGCAGTCCTCCACGGTCGCCCCAGGAGAGTGCACCGTTGACGCGGCTGCCGACGACGTCCTAGCCGTCATCCGCGAGCGCGCTCCCCGCGGCAACTTGGTCATCGTGGGTCATTCCCTGGGCGGCATGGTTGCCTTGAACCTCATCCGCCGTGCGCCGGCCGAGGTGTATGAGCGCATCAAGGGCGCGTTGCTGATTTCTACTTCTATGCGTCGCTTTGCGGCCAAGGGTGTGGCCCAGATCTTGCAGTCCAAGTCCTTGCACGCGCTCTACCGCTTGTGCCTGCGCCTGCCCGGGCGCGTTGATAGTGCCCGCTTCGAAGTTGCCCGCTTTATTGCCCCGCTTTTTGCCGTGACCCTAGCCGGCTTTCCCCAGATGGAGAAGCTGCAGTTCCATGTTGCCATGCTTCTCGATACCCCCTTGGCCTCCTACTCTGGCTTCTTCGATGACCTTTTGGATCACGCCGAGTATGGTGCCGCAGAACGACTGGCCAAACTCCACGGTGAGGTAGTGGTGGGCACCGCCGATATCGTCACCCCGCGTTCGCAATCCGAAGTGCTCTGTGAGAATTGGCCCGCCGCGAGCCTGCAGACGGTAGAAGGCTCCGGACATATGGTGATTCTCGAAGACCCTGAAGCCATCTCCGCGGCGCTCGGCCGCGTTCTCGACGCGGTGTAGGCAGGCGTCTCGAAGGAGCCTCTCGAGGCACGAAAAGGCGCCGCGGCGGTAAAGCCGGCGGCGCCTTACTTGTAACGCATTGGTGCGGGTTTAGCTCGCACCAATGCGGGAATTAGTCCTCGATGTGGGTGGTAGCGGTTGGATCATCCAGCTTGAGATCCTTGGCTGCCTTCTCCACTACGGAGCGCTCAATCTTGCCCTCGCGAGCCAGGCCATCGAGTACGGCGACGACGATGGACTCGGCATCGATGTTGAAGTAGCGGCGTGCGCCCTCGCGAGTATCAGAGAAGCCGAAGCCATCCGCGCCCAAGGTGATGTAGGTGCCTGGGACGTACGGGCGGATCTGCTCCTGCAGCTCGGTGGTGAAGTCAGAGACGCCAACGAACGGGCCCTCGTAGCCCTTGAGCTGGGAGGTAGCAAATGCCTCGGTCGGCTCCTCACCCTTGCGCAGGGCCTCCTTGTTGCGGCGGGCACCGTCGCGGGCCAGCTCGTTCCAGGAGGTGACGGAGAAGATGGAGGCCTTGACATCGAAGTCGTCGGCAAGCAGCTGCTGCGCGCGCAGCGCCTCGTGCACGCCCACGCCGGAAGCCAAGATATTGGCAGCAATGGAGCCGCCCTCAGCGGTGTTGAAGTGGTAGATGCCCTTGTGCAGGCCCTCCACGTCCAAGTCCTCCGGCTCGGCCGGCTGGTGCACCGGCTCGTTGTAGACGGTGAGGTAGTACATGATGGCCTCATGGTCCTTGCCGTACATGCGCTCAATACCGCGGGTGACCAGGTGCGCCACCTCGTAGCCGAAGGCCGGGTCATAAGAAACCACTGCCGGGTTGGTAGCGGCCAGGACAGGGGAGTGGCCGTCCATGTGCTGCAGGCCCTCACCGGTCAGGGTGGTGCGGCCGGCGGTAGCGCCGATAATGAAGCCGCGGCCCATCTGGTCACCGGCCGCCCAGAAGGCGTCGCCGGTGCGCTGGAAGCCGAACATCGAGTAGAAGATGTACAGCGGAATCATGGCCTCGCCCTGGGTGGCATAGGACGTAGCTGCCGCGGTGAAGGAGGCGGCGGCGCCGGCCTCAGAAATGCCCTCGTGCATGATCTGGCCGTCGGTAGCCTCGCGGTAGGACAGCATCAAGTCATGGTCAACCGGCACGTAGTTCTGGCCGCGTGGGTTCCAGATCTTCATGGTGGGGAACCAGGAGTCCATACCAAAGGTGCGGGCCTCGTCCGGAATGATCGGCACAACGCGCTTGCCCAGCTCCTTGTTGCGCATGATCTCCTTGAAGGTGCGCACCAGGGCCATGGTGGTGGCTACTTCCTGCTTGCCGGAGCCCTTGCGCACGGAGCGCAGCTTATCCAGCGCAGGTGCCTCAAGCGGGGTGAAGTCCTCACGGCGCTCCGGCAGGAAGCCGCCGAG
The DNA here is from genome assembly GCF_030229735.1 of Corynebacterium sp. MSK074. Taxonomy (NCBI): domain Bacteria; kingdom Bacillati; phylum Actinomycetota; class Actinomycetes; order Mycobacteriales; family Corynebacteriaceae; genus Corynebacterium; species Corynebacterium sp. MSK074. The sequence goes on along the minus strand of NZ_JASPIX010000015.1, from coordinate 30,133 downwards.
CTCTTTACGACGCTCCAGCATGTACTTGATCTCCGGGGAATCCTTGCCCGGGTGGTAGTACGGCGGCAGGTACGGATCCTTCTCCAGCTCCGCATCGGAGAACGGAATCTCCTGCTTATCGCGGAAGCGCTTCAGGTCATCCAGGGTCAGCTTCTTCATCTGGTGGGTGGCGTTGCGGCCCTCGAAGTTGTGGCCCAAGCCGTAGCCCTTAATGGTGTGCGCCAGGATGACGGTTGGCTTGCCGGTGCCCTTGTTCTCCAGCGCGCGAGCGTAGGCAGCGTAGACCTTGCGGTAATCGTGGCCGCCACGGCGCAGTGCCCAAATCTCATCATCGGACATGTCTTCTACCAGCTTGGCCGTGCGCTCATCGCGGCCGAAGAAGTGCTCACGCACATAGGCGCCATCATTCGCCTTAAAGGTCTGGTAGTCACCGTCGGAGGTGGTGTTCATGACGTTGACGAGGGCACCCTCGGTGTCCTTTTCCAGCAGCTTATCCCAGCCGCGGCCCCAAATAACCTTGATGACCTCCCAGCCAGCACCGCGGAAGAAAGACTCCAGCTCCTGGATGATCTGGGTATTACCGCGAACCGGGCCGTCAAGGCGCTGCAGGTTGCAGTTGACCACGAAGGTGAGGTTATCCAGCTCGTAGAGGGATGCGATCTGCAGCAAACCGCGGGATTCTGGCTCGTCCATCTCGCCATCGCCCAAGAAAGCCCAGACGTGCTGCTTGGAGGTATCCTTGATGCCGCGGGTCTCCAGGTACTTGTTGAAGCGTGCCTGGTAGATAGCGTTAATCGGGCCCAAGCCCATGGACACGGTGGGGAATTCCCAGAACCATGGCATCAGGCGCGGGTGCGGGTAGGACGGCAGGCCCTCGCCCTCACCGCGGGAGACCTCTTGGCGGAAGCTATCCAGATCCTTTTCGGTCAGGCGGCCTTCCATGTATGCGCGCGCGTACATGCCTGGGGAAGCGTGGCCTTGGAAGAAGACTTGGTCGCCGCCCGAAGGATCGTCCTTGCCCTTGAAGAAGTGGTTCAGGCCGACCTCATACAGCGGAGCAGCGCCTGCGTAGGTGGAGATGTGGCCGCCCACGCCAATGCCCGGGCGCTGTGCGCGGTGCACCATGATGGCTGCGTTCCAGCGGATCCAGCGGCGGTAGCGCTTTTCCAGCTCCTCATCACCTGGGAACTCCGGCTCCATGGTGGTGGGGATGGTGTTGACGAAGTCCGTAGATGTCAACGACGGCATCTCAACGCGCTTCGCAGTGGCGCGCTCGAGCAGGCGCAGCATCAAGTAGCGTGCGCGCTCCGGATCGGAGTGGTCCAGCAGACCATCGAGGGAGTCCATCCACTCGCGGGTCTCTTCTGGATCATTATCGTGAAGATACGATGCAACGCCGTCGCGGATGAGGGGGAAGTTGGAGTCGCCCTGGTGGGCGTCCTTCTCGGCCATTTAAACCTCCTATTTAAGGGTCTGCACAGTTTGCCTACTAGGATACGCGCTCACAGATCCACAGTCGTTGTGAAGTCCGACTTAAGGGGACGTGCGGTACGTTACATCGCCATAACCAGTATCTTTGTAAAATTCGGTGGGGTAAAAGAGGGTAGTTTGCTAACTCTGTGGAGCCAGCTGCGCTGGCGGTAGGGCCTGCAAAATGGGGGAATTGCGGGCCTTAGGCGGGTAAAAGGGGCCGGTGGGCGTTAAAATACTTCTATTAAGCCGCGATTTACCCGCAGGATGCGGGTGATACGCGGACCAGACATTCACTAAAATAGGAAGGAAATGCATAGTGGCTGACGCTGCAGTCAAGCTCGGAATCAAGGAAGGGCAAATCGCCCTGGAGCTTGGTTGGGACGAGGATTGCGATACCGCAATCTCTGAATCGATCGAGGCCGTGCTCGGCGATGACTTCTTGGAAGAAGAAAATGACGAGCTGTGCGATGTAGTCCTTCTTTGGTGGCGCGAAGAAGACGGCGACCTTGTGGATGGACTGGTGGACGCGAGCCGCCCGCTGGCCGATAACGGTGCAGTCTGGCTGCTTACTCCAGGTGCCGGCAAGCCGGGAACCGTAGAGCCTGGGCTCATCTCTGAGTCCGCTCAGCTGGCAGGCCTGGTGCAGACCAAGGCGGAGCGCCTAGGCGAGTGGCAAGGCTCGTGCTTGGTGCAGCGCGGCTACACCAAGAAGTAGGGCTTTACCTGCCGATTTGTGTTGCTTTAGCAACCTGCGCTACTGTTTCTAACAGCGCAAGAGCGCATGCGGCTTTAGCTCAGCTGGAAGAGCAATTGGTTTACACCCAATAGGTCGGGGGTTCGATCCCCTCAGGCCGCACAAGGTCAGAGCCCCTTTTCGAGAAATCGGAAAGGGGCTCTTTCATATACCCACGACAACGCCACGACAGGGTTAAGGGTCAAAATGTGTGTCTGGTTCGGCGTGTCGGTGGGGTTAGATTTGCCAGCTTCCAGGCCGGCTGACTGGGCGTAGACGGTGTAAGTGAAGTCCTAGTCGTTGGGATAATCAGTACGGCCGACGGTGCGCTAGGAAACACCGGCTAGGTAGCTTCTACTACGCAACCGTCCCAACGTGCGCGGCACTAGAGCCAATTCTTTGAGCTAGTTCCGTTCAGGTTGTCGGCGCAGCGCAGCAGGCGATGGGCTGGGCAAATACTGCTGCATTGGGGGCATCGGGAGTGAATCTTGATGGCGGAGAGCCACCTGGTTAAAACCGCCATCGGTCGAAGCTTCGGCTGTCCGATTTGTTGCATTTTGTATCTTCACCGCAGTAGCAGTGTGGTCGAACGACCGTCTTCTACCACAGATTGGCAGCCACACCGGGGTTTTAGCGTCCCAAGGCCAGATATATGCTCCCGAAGCGTATATTTGACGTTAACTCAAAGGTCAGAGCCTAAAAATCCCCGTTTCCAGACACACTTTCTGACCCTTAACCCCCACGACATCCGAGGCCTAAACGACAGCTTGTGTTGTTTTGCGGCGTGTCGAGTTAAACGACATTTTGTGTTGGTGGGCTTAGGTGGCTGGCAGCGTTAAGGAGTTAAAACCTCGATAGCCAACTTGTGGCCACGTTATGCCCCAAGAGGGGAGGGCATAACGCATTAACGTGGCTGATTCGGGGCCTGGGCGGATGTTCAAGAAATAGCCTAGGCAGGCAGAGGCCCTAGTAGCGCTCGCGGCGGCGCTTGTTCAGCTTGGCGTAGTGATCCGGCTTAGAGTCGCCGTAGCGCGAGCGATTGCGGCGGCTGGCGGCATGCGAGGAGGACGCGGCGGGAACGGCTGGGGCGGTATCGGTGGCGTCGTCAGCGGCCGCGTGGGCGTCGCGCCGGGAGGTCGCGGGGGACGGGGCTTCTACCGGTGCGGAGCTTGCACTGGAGGCATCGGCGGGCTCGGATGGAGTTGAGGCATCGGCGTCGAGGGCGGCCAAGACCTCTTCCTCCTCCCGCAGGCGGCGGCGCTCACGGATTTCGGACCACACGAAGTAGCCCAAGCCCAGCGGGGCCATGATGCCGAAGGCAATCCACTGGTAGCCGTAGGAGAGGTGGTTGCCACGGTCGAGCTGCGGGATAGGCATGGGATTGAGCACGCCGGGCTGGTCGGCGGAGAGTTGGATGTAGTCGTGGGCCAAGGGGGCGTCGATAAGCGAGGCAATCTGCTCCGTATGGATGGAGTAGACCTGCTGGTAGCCCTCCTGCTTAATGGGGGCGGACTGGTGCTTGGCCTCATCGGCGCGGATCATGCCGGTAAGCGTGGTCTCGCCCGAGGGAACGTCAGGGATATCCGGCACGGCGTTGGCCTCGCCGGCCTTGACCCAGCCGCGGTTGACCAAGATGGTCAGGCCGGAATCGGTGCGGAAGGGAACCAGGGATTGGTAGGACGGGCCGGAATCGACCGGGCGCAGGCGCAGCAGCACCTCATCCTGCGGCAGGTAATGGCCGTGCAGGGTGGCGCGGGACCACTCATCGCCCTTGATGGCGCCGTTGCCATCCACGAGGTCTTCCACCGGCTGTGGGGCGGCCTCGTAGGCGTGGGTGATGAGCTCGTTGCGTTCCACAATGTCATCGTCCTTGCCCAGCTGCCACGGGGCAAGGACGGTAAAAGCCAGGTAGGAAAAAGCCACGACGAACAGCAGCAGTAGAACCCAACCCGGCTTAAGGAACGTCTTTAGCATGGGGCCTAGTTTAGTCGCGGTTAGCGCGAATCCAATCCAGCAGGCCAGGCACGGCGGCCTCAATATTCTTGCGTGTGGTTTCAAAATCCGCCGTGGAACCGTAATAGGGGTCTGCCACGTCCGCGTCCTCCGGGGAGTTGGGGTCGAAGCTGCGCATCAAGCGAATCTTGGCTGGGTCGATGCCGTGCTCAATGAGGGCTTCGCGGTGGCCCTTGTCCATAGCAATGAAAAGATCAGCGTCCATGTGCTCGGCGCCTAGCTTGGCCGCGCGGTGGGAACCGCCATCGTGGCCGCCGCGGCGCAGCTCGGCAATCGCGCGCTCATCTGCGCCTTGGCCCACATGCCAGCCGCCTAGGCCGCAGGAATCTACGGTGGCGACGAGGTCTAGCATGTCCTTTTCCATTTCATCGCGCACGATGATTTCTGCCATGGGGGAGCGGCAGATATTTCCGGTGCAGACAAAGACGAGGTAAAGGCCGGAGCGGGTATCGGATTCGGTCATGCGGAAAACCCCTTCGCGCGAATAGTACTGTGGTGCGGAAGATAGGATATAGCAGTAGTAACTATTCCATGAAACGAGCATAAAGGAGCACCTCTATGTCCGCTGTGAGCGTGGGCGATGTCCGCCGCGTACTCGATGAGGCTTATCCGCCGCACCTGGCGGAAAAGTGGGATGCCGTGGGGCTTATCTGCGGCGATCCGGCCGCGGAGGTAAAGCGGGTGACCTTCGCTCTGGACTGCACCCAGGCGGTGGCCGAGCGCGCGGTGGAGCTCGGCACGGACATGCTCGTGGTCCACCACCCGTTGCTGCTGCGCGGGGTGGAATCCGTGGCGGCCGATACGCCCAAGGGCAAGGTCGTACACACGCTGGTCAGCAATGGCGTTGCCCTCTTTGCAGCCCATACCAACGCGGATAAGGCGCGGCCGGGCGTCAACGACAAGCTCGCGGAGCTGGTAGGCATCAACCCCGGCCGGCCCATCGTGCCGGAACCCCAGGGTGTGGATAAGTGGGGCGTGCACGTGCCGGTCGCCGCGGCCGCGGAAGTAAAGCAGGCGCTTTTCGACGCCGGCGCGGGCCACATCGGCGCCTACTCTCACTGCTCCTTCGACATTGCGGGCACGGGCCAATTCCAGCCGGAAGAGGGCGCTGACCCCACCGAGGGCGAGATCGGCGCGCTGCACCGCGGCGAGGAAATCCGCGTCGAGTTCGTCGCCCCAGCCGCACTTCGCTCCTCCTTGCTGAAGGCCCTGCACACCGCCCACCCTTATGAGGTGCCGGCCTACGACATCACGGAAACCGCCGGCCACCAGGACCTGGATACGGCGCTCGGCCTGGGCCGTGTGGGAGAGCTGCCGCAGGAGATGACCCTGCGCGAGTTCACCCAGCAGGTGGCCAACGCCCTGCCGGAGACCGCCTGGGGTATCCGCGCCGCCGGCGATCCGGACCGGAAAGTGCGTACGGTGGCCGTGTCTTCCGGTTCGGGAGATTCTTTCCTCTCTGCGGCCGCGAAGCTAGGCGTGGACGTGTACGTTACCTCGGATCTGCGCCACCACCCGGTGGATGAGCACCTGCGCGCCGGCGGCCCCGCTGTTATCGATACCGCCCACTGGGCCAGCGAATTTCCGTGGACGGCCCAGGCGCGCGATATCGTAGAGGATGCTTTAGAACTGGATACGGAAATTATTAGCCTGCGCACCGACCCGTGGACTATCTCTGCGCACCCAAAGGAGTCATAAGTGAAACTATCGCAAGAACTACAGCCGGTACTGCTGGAACTGGCCAACCTGGAACGCTCGCAGGGCCATGGCGCCGAGAAGGAAATCCCGGAACAAGCCGAGTATGACAAGGCCAAAGAGGAGCACAAGCGCCTGCTAGATGCCTCCGGTTCTGCGCAGATGGCCGTCGATGACATGGAGACTGAAATCCTGCGCATCCAGGCCGATGAGCGCAAGCTGCGCCAGCGCGAGCGCGATGATAAGCGCCAGCTCGGCGCCGCAGTGGACCCAGAAACCCGCAAGGATCTGGAGCACGATCTCTACGCGGCCAAGTCCCGCATCGCAGACCTCATGAGCGAGCTGCAGGAGGCGCATAACGAGGTGCACGCGCTGCGTTCCAATCTGGACGTCCACGGCGCGCGCGTTTCTGATTCCGAGCGCAAGCTGGAAAAGCTGCGCCGTGCGGCCGAGGCTGCTAAGGAAGCGGCCGCCAATCAAGAAGACCCGGCCGTGCGCATCGGCGAGCTGCGCGACCAACTGCCCGCCGGAGTGCTCAGCGAGTACGATACCCAGCGCGAGGAAAATGGCGTAGGCGCCGCCCAGTTCAAGGCCAACCGCGCCTGCGGCGGCTGCTTTATCGTCTTGCCGCCGGCCGAGCAAAACGCTGTGCGCAATGCCCCGGCCGATGAGCTGCCGCAGTGCGGCGATTGCGGCTCCTACCTGGTGCGCTTGGTCTAATGAAGGTCATCATCTACGCCGATGGCGGCTCCCGCGGCAACCCCGGAGTAGCCGGTTCCGGCACCGTTATCTATGACGGCAGCGGGCAGCGCATCCTGCGCGAGATTGTCTACGTGGTAGGTACCAAGTCAACCAATAACGTCGCCGAATACAACGGCCTGTTGCGCGGGCTCGAAGCTGCCACCGAGATGGGCGCTACCGAGGTGGAATTCCACATGGATTCCAAGCTGGTGGTGGAACAAATCAACGGCCGCTGGAAGATCAAGCACCCCGATATGCAGAAGCTGGCCCTGCGCGCCCGCGAGTACATCAACGGCTTTTCCTCTTTCAGCCTGGACTGGGTGCCGCGCGCCAAAAACAAGGTGGCAGACGCCCTGTCTAATGACGCCATGGATGCCGCGGCCGCCGGGCACCCCGAAGGCATCGTTGCCGGCGAAGAAGACTCCGAGCCAGCACCAGCCGCGGAGCAGGACACCACCGCGCCGCACCCCACCGATTGGCTGGGGGACCGCGGACCTACCACCCGCTTTATCCTGCTGCGCCATGGGCAGACGGAGATGTCGGCTGCCAAGCAGTACTCGGGGCGCGCCAATCCGGGCCTTACCGAGCTTGGCCAAAAGCAGGCGCTCGCCGCGGCGCAAGCGCTTGCCGACGCCGACTTTGACGCCATCGTCTGCTCGCCCCTGCGCCGCTGCCAAGAGACCGCGGCGGCCGTGGCCAATGGCCGGGATATCGAGGTAGAGACCGTCGAAGGCCTCATCGAGGTGGACTTCGGTGCGTGGGAAGGCAAGACCGCAGCCGAGGCCCACCAGCGCGATCCGGAATTACACGAGGAATGGCTGCATGATGCGAGCGTCGCCTGTCCGGGCGGTGAATCGCTGCAGGCGGTCAACCGCCGCGTGCGCACCACCCGCAAGGAGCTCCAAGAGCGCTTCGCAGGAAAGACCGTGCTGGTGGTCAGCCACGTCAATCCAATTAAGTCCTTCATTCGCCAGGCGCTAGATGCCGGCCCAGCCACCTTTGGGCACCTCTTCCTCGACCTGGCTGCCATTTCGCAGGTGGAGTTCTGGGAAGGCGGCTCTATGGTGCACGGATTTAACGATGTGGGCCACCTGGCAGGCCTGCGCTAGAATAAGGAACGCGAATGAGCCGGCCGGGTGATCGCGTCGCTTCATACGGGCAGCCGCGTGCTGCCGCGTGGGCGCCGAGGAAAGTCCGGACTCCACAGAGCACGGTGGTTGCTAACGGCAACCCGGGGAAACCCGCGGGCAAGTGCAACAGAAAGTAGACCGCCTTGTACCTCCACTTGGTTTCGGCCGAGTTGGAGCCACAAGGTAAGGGTGAAACGGTGCGTTAAGAGCGCACCAGCACCGTCAGTGATGGCGGTGGCTGGGTAAACCCCACCGGGAGCAAGGCATCACGGCCCCGCCACGTTGCGGGGCCCGATCAGGCGTTTTAAGGCTGCTCGCTCGAGCCTGAAGGTAGCTGCTGGAACCAACTGGCAACGGTTGGTCTAGATGGATGTTCACCGCGCGGTGCTTCCCAGGGAGTGCCGCGGTTAGACAGAATCCGGCTTATAGGCCGGCTCATTCGCCCTACTACGTTTATGGTGGTGGGCATGAAGCTCTACGCCGCCCCGCTCGATTTCCGCGCCATTGCCACAGAATTTTCGGTGGCCACCGATTTTCCGGCAGAGGTCACCGCCCAGGCCGCCCGCGCGCAGGACCGCTACGCCGACTCGCGCCGCGACGCCCGCGACATTCCCTTCGTGACCCTGGATCCCGCCGGTTCCATGGACTTGGATCAGGCGGTCTACATCGAAGAACGCGAGGGCGGGTACCGCGTCTTTTATGCCATCGCGGACGTTGCTGCTTTCATCGAGCCCGGCAGCGAGCTGGAGCGCGAGTCGTTCCGCCGCGGCCAGACCATCTATCTTCCCGATGAACCCGCGCGCCTGCACCCGCCAGAGCTTTCCGAGGACCGAGCCTCGCTACTGCCTGGCACCGATAAGCCGGCCGTGTTGTGGACCTTTGACTTGGATGGCAATGGCGAGGTGGAGTCCTTCCACGTCGAGCGCGCGCTCATTTACTCCCAGGCCCGCCTGGATTATGAAGGCGCGCATGCGGATCTTGCGGCCGGCAACCTCCACCCATCTATTGCACTGCTGCCAGTGGTCGGACGGCTGCGCCAGGAATCCTCCCTGCGCCGCGAGGCCATTTCCTTGCGCCTGCCCTCCCAGCGGGTGGTGGACAACGAGGACGGTACCTTTGAGCTCATCATCGAGCCGCGTTATGAGGTCATGGACTATAACTCCGAAATTTCGCTGCTCGCCGGCATGTGCGCCGGGCGCCTCATGCAGGAAGCTGGCGTGGGCTTCTTGCGCACCCTGCCCGGGGCTGAACCGGAGCATGAGCGCCAATTCCGCGCCGAGGCGCAGGCCCTAGGCTTTGCGCTTGGCGACGCCCCCATTCCCCAATTCCTGCTCACCGTCGACGCCGATTCCCCGCGCGGCATGGCCGTCATGCGCGAAGCTCAAAGCCTTTTGCGCGGAGCCGACTATGCCTGGCTCGGCGAGCAGGAGGCACAGGTACACGCCGGTATTGGTGGCTACTACGCCCACGTCACCGCGCCGCTGCGGCGCCTTTCCGATAGGTTCGCCACGGAGGTCTGCCTAGCGCTATGCGGCGGTTATGAGGTTCCCGAGTGGGTAACGGGCAGCGCCACGGAGGTCATCGGTGCGATGCGTTCGACGTCGCAGCTCGCCTCCCAAGTGGATAAGGCCTGCCTGAACCTGACTGAGGCCACCGTGCTGCGGCCTTGGCTCGGTACCAATTTCTCAGCCACTGTGGTCCGCGGCGATCCGAAGCGGGACAAGGCACGGATTTTCGTACCGGAGCCACCCGTCTTCGCCCAATGCGTGGGCGCACCGGAAACCGGAAGTGAAACCACTGTCTCACTGGTGACGGCGAATACCGATTCGCGCGAGGTTCTCTTTGCCTGGCCGGCCGACTAGCCGGCGGGGCTTCTAGCCTTCGCCGTGGGCGGCCTCGCCTGGCTGCAGTTCGACGACGAGCAGCCCGTCTTCAGCCAAGTCAGCTGCGAAATTGTGCGCGCTTTTCGCCGGAACATAAGCGATGACCGCGTTCGAGGTGCCGGCATGCGCCGATCGACCCGCTACGGCACCGCGAACCGTGACCAATTCGGCGAGTTTTTCTGCCGAATCCAAGCCGTAGATATTGGCCAAGGAAGACTGTGACTGCAACAGGATAGGGAAGAGCTCCGCGCCGCGGTGCGAGCGCAGGCAGCGCGCAAACTTTTCTACGCGCTCAGTTTCTTCCTCATAAAAGGCCATCCACTCCGTGGCGGCGCTGATGCTCGGGCGGCCGTCCTCGCCGTAGACCTTGTGCACGGCCTTGAGCCAGTCGAGGACGCGCTGTTGGGCGTCGGGAAGCAAGCGCAGCGAATCGGTGCCAAAGGAGTGGCAGGCATCATCGATAAAGCGCTGGCGCTGGCGGATATCGGCGATGGCCTTTTCCTCCTGCGCGGAAAAATCCTCCGGCACTGCTACCGCAAAGGCGGACATCTCGCGGCCCACCACATGCGGGGCGTGGGTGACAGAACCATCGGCGTAGTCCATGATGCACACGCCCTCACCCGTGCTGCGCAGCGCTGCGCTGTGGCGTGCACGCAGTGGCGGCCGCGCTGCGAAGGTGGAAACGGCCTGGGCGCAGACATCCGCCACTCGGGCCCTCAGCGGCGCATCGAGGTCCGCATCCGCGCCCATGAGCGCTAGCGCCACCGCGACGTCCGCAGCGGCATCCGCGCCCAAACCCGTACCTTCTGGAATATCGGAGGCGATGGTGATATCCGCACCGGCCGTCTCCCGGGAGAGCAACTGACGATTAATCATCGTGTGGACAATGCCGCCCACACGGGCCGCCAACCCACCTTGTGGTGCCGGCGGAATAACTGGCTGGCCTTCCGCATCCGTGGTGGGCTGTTGCGCCGTTGCCAGTTCTGCAAGCGCCTGCAGGCTAATCGAGTCATGGGCAGTCTCGCCCTGAGCTGGGTGGAAATGTACGGCCACCACGCCGTCGGTGCGCGGGCTTACCGCCGCTGCAGCGCGCAACTTTCCCACACACATGGCGACAATGCCGCCGAAGTGATCAATGTGTTCACCAATGAGGGACCACGTTGCCGGCGCGCTGGCGGTATGCGTTGGAGCGCTGCCTGTGAGTTCGGTATGTGCTCGGGCGGCGCGCTCGGCTACGGGCTCTGCAGGCGTTGACCACAGTGGCATGGGTGCTAAAGCTCCTTTTCCAGGTTCTGGGACCAGTAGTCTTCGTTGCCCCACACACGCGGTGGCGCGTTTAAAGCAACGAACGCCCGCCACCTATGTGCGCGGTGGCGGGGAATACGACATGGATTCGTATAAAAGAATTGTGCTGCCCCACATTCTAGCGGGCATCAATGGGACAGCGTGGGTAGTGTGGGCACAAACCATATCAGCGGCAGCACTTAGCCGGTGCCGCTGATGCAACGACTGAGAGGATAGTTTCATGAGCGATGCAGACCAGAAGTGGTTCTTTGATCCCACCACTAAGGAAGTCAGCCAAGGCAAAACCTCCGGCTGGGAAAATCGAATGGGCCCGTATGACACCCGCGAAGAGGCAGAAAACGCCATCGAAATCGCCCAAGCCCGCAATGATGCGGCAGATGCCGCAGACGAAGAAGATGACTGGAAGTAACTAACTCCCAGCCATCTCTTTTAAAGCCGTGTTTCCCGGCACCTACCCGGGGAGCGCGGCTACTTTAGTTTCTTGCGCAGCGGCTTAAACGCGGCCTTGATGTCTTTGAAAGACTCGGCGTAATCATCAAGAGCCTTTAGGCCAAGGGTTCGCTCGCGCTGGTAAAGCAGGCCGTAGCCAAAGGTATTCTCCCCACGGCGGCGAGCGGACTGTGCCAGCTCGAGCAGCTTATCGCGCGAGGTCACGGAATCCTGGAAGTCACCGAGCACCGACTGCATCTGCTTGCAGGCCTTGTAGAGGCGCTTGGTCTTGAGGTTGGTGGCAGAACCGGCTGCTTCAGCTGCATAGCGCAGCTTCTTTGCTGCCTTGCGCATATCGTGGAAATAATCCTCGCGCTCGTGCAGGGACAATTCTTGGTTATCCCAGTTCTCCACGGCCTTCTTATGGCGCTTGACCAGCTTGTTATAGGCCTTTTCAAGGTGCTGCGCCATCACGGTATCCATGTCGGCGGACTTGTCCTTGGACTTCTTTTTCTCTGGCTTCTTTTCGGCCTTTTCTGCAGCAGGTGCGCTGTCCTCGCTGGATTCGGTAGGGGTAGCGGCGTCATCTTCTGCAGAGGACTGCTCCTCTGTCTGCTCCGCATCGCTTGCTGCCGGGGCGGACTCCTGTTGCTTATCGGCCGTTGGCGGGTCTGCGAGCAGGCGATCGAGAGACTCCAGCAGCTCGAGGTAACGCTCGGAATCTAGGGCTGCGATAACGCGGCGGTGCGCGCGGCGGTAGGCGTTGCCCATATCGTGCGCAATGTGCTCGCGGGTGGAGTCATCCAAGGTGTCAGAATCCTCGGACTCCAGCAGCTTCTGCCAGCGCTCTTCCACAACTTCCGCATCGCGAGCAACGCCCAAGATGCTGGCAAGCTCCTTGAGCTCGGCTTCGATCTTGTCGATTTCTGGGCCGACAACGATGCCATGGAAGGTCTGCAGGTGGCTGCGCAGCTCGCGGGTGGCGACGCGCATCTGGTGAACCGAGTCCCACTCATCGCGGCGCACGCGCGGGTCATAATCAACTAGCTTGTCGCGGTTGGCTTGGAGTGCGGTGATGACGGCCGCGGCAGGGGAGTCTGGGTCTACATCCGGCGATACCAGGGCTGGAGGCAGCGGAGCATTGGCGTAGGAATCACCCAGGGCGGTCTTCAGCTTGGATGGGGAGGAAGAAACGCGCGCACCGGCACCGATGAGCAGGGAAGTGGCACGGCGAATGAATTGCGTACCTTCCTCAGTGCCAGGAAGCTCACCGGCGAGCTCTACTTCCCACTCGCGCCACGACTGTTGCTGGCCACCTGGAAGGAAGGAAAAGGCGGTGACGTGGTCATCGCAGAATTCTGCTACCGGTTTATTGTCGGCATCCGCTAGGACCATCTCGGTGCGCTTGTTGTCTACTTGAGCAATCGGGGTGAGTTCGTTGTGGCGGATAATGGAGCGGACCTGGTGGAGAAGCTCCTCAGGTACTTCGTAGCGGCCATCTACAGGTTCTTCCAGCTCGGCGTGGATTTCAGTGCGGCCAGCCTCGCTAGGAATCTTGATATGCCAGCCATCATCATTACCACCGGTGCGACGGCGGAGGGTGACCTTTGCATGGGTGAGGCGGAGGTCTTCGGTGTCGTAGTAGATGGCAGAAAGCGCGTGGTGGCGCGTGTCTGCAACGTGGTCAACTCCCTCGAGGCGGGTCAGTTCAGGGAGCTGAGTGGACTCGGCTACGGAGAATTTCGCTTCAACTTCGAGAAAAGACTGTGTAGACATTCACGTACCTTTTACTTTCTAGACCAATATCTCACCGGTGATCCTACCCGTTAAGCATTCGTTTCGGTGTCGCTCCTCGCCCCCGTTCGCTAGCAGGGAACGGGAGGGAAGAATGGCCTTGAGCAGGGCAAAATTACTGCGTAATTTCTGGAACCGAACCGATCCCGGAAGCATCGCCGCCAAAGTGAGATTTATCGGCAGCGGCAATGCCATCGTTAATGCCGTGCATGCTGTTCATGGAAAGCGACATTTCCGTCAGGTTGGGGAAAAGACGATTGCGAGTGTCGATGGCATGATCGGTGCGCGCCTGCAACGCCGGAAGGGTTTGGGTAGCTACAGTCTCTGCATGGTGTGAGCAGTACTGGGATTCCCGCAGGTTATCTGCGATTCCATCCTCATTTGCTTGAGTGAGCAGTTCACCGATGCGGGCGGCATAAGAGAGCCGGAAGCTACGGCGATAAGCGGCGGTAGAGCCCGTAGCGCGGGCAATTTCTGCGCCGTCACCATTGCGCATGAACCAATCGCATTGACGGTTGAGGGAGGCAAAAAGGTCGGCGCAATGGGCGGCGTCGGCAGGAGCGCCAATCACACAGGCTAAACCCTTGTCATGAATCAGGAGAGTGGTGCATCCATTGGCGTCAGAGATGGTGCTTAATAGGGAAGCCTGGTGCTTGATATACGGCGGGTGGATGTGCACGCGGTGGGAAATGAGATGAGGCAGCTCGGAAGTAAGCAGGTCTTCGATGCGATACTTCTGCTGCAGGGACTGCGCCTTAGAAATGAGAACCTCGGCCTCATCCTCAAAGCTGGTAGATTCCGCTTTCCGTAAAAGGCCTAGAACCTTCTCGCGGATTTTGCGTTGCTTATCGCTGAGCCCGTCCTCCCGCAAGGATTCGCCGGAGGCTAAAAGCTCGGTATCGCGCAGCTTCGGTAGGTGAATGAGCTCTTTAATAATGGCGCGCAACTTATCGCGGGGAATGAAGTTTTCCTGCGGAGGGGCCATCTGTAGCCATGCTTTGCGCAGCGCAGGGGAGGTAATTCGTGCCGGCACATGGGGGCTTGCACGGTAAATAATCGGGTAGGCGTGCGGGCCTAAGACGTGTTCTAAGTCCGCCGGCGCCCAGCCTTGTTGTGCGGCGGTGACGAGGCGTTCGATTACGTGAGCAGAAAGGTCATCGCAGGTTGCGTCCCCTAACGTGGTGTATCTGTAGCCCGCGGTAAGTCTTGTGCCGGTGTGCATGAAGGCGACCATCGCGGGTACCTTTCGAATCAACTCTTACCTATCCTCGAAAGGAAGTACCCTGCGATGGCCGCTGACCCTCATCATATCGATCCGACCGCGTATCTCGAAGAGCTGCTGACTCAAGCGTCCCCAGATTTGATGCGCCAAATGCTCACTGACTTCATCAACCAGATTCTTTCCGCCCAAGCAGACACCGTCTGCGGGGCTGATTACGCCACCGTGTCAGCCGAGCGCACCAACACACGTAATGGCTACCGTCATCGCCAACTTGATACCCGAGTCGGCAGCATTGATGTGGCAATCCCGAAGCTACGCACCGGCGCATTTTTCCCTGACTGGCTGCTAGAGCGCCGCAGCCGCACCGAGCGTGCCTTGACCACAGTCATCGCCACCTGTTACCTGAAAGGAGTCTCCACTCGCAGGATGAACGACCTGGTGGCCACCCTTGGGATCAACAACTTGTCGAAGTCTCAGGTCAGCCAGATGGCCAAAGAACTCGATGACATGGTCGATGACTTCCGCACCCGCCGGCTTGACCAAGGCCCCTACCACTTTGTCTCCTGCGACGCGCTGACAATGAAGGTGTGGGAAGGAGGACGTGTCGTAAAGACCAGCGTGTTGCTGGCCACAGGTGTCAACGCTGACGGCTACCGAGAGCTTTTGGGCATGCAGGTTGCCACCGCGGAATCTACCGCGTCGTGGACCGGGTTCTTTCGGGACCTCATCGCCCGTGGCCTGACCGGGGTATTCCTCGTTACTAGTGATGCCCATCTTGGTATTCAAGCAGCCGTGGGTGACTGCCTGCCGCAGGCTAGTTGGCAGCGGTGTCGAACGCACTTCGCGAAGAACCTCTCGGCCCAGGTTCCCAAAACCCAATGGCCGACTCTGTCAGCGATGTTTCACACAATCTTTCAGCAACCCGATGCCGCTAGTGTGTGGGCCCAAGCTCGTGAGGTTATTGAATTCTGCCAGCAGAAATTCCCTCACGTTGCCACCTACCTCGAGGAGTGTCTCGACGAGCTGTTGGCGTTTACCGCTGCGCCGAGAGCGGTGTGGACCAAAATCTGGTCGAATAACCCCACTGAACGGCTCAATAGGGAGATCCGCCGGCGTACCGATGTCGTAGGAATCTTCCCAAACCGAGACGCTGTTGTGCGCCTTGTTGGGGCGGTGTTGGCCGAACAGCACGATGACTGGATCCAACAGAAGCGTTATATGTCACTGACCAGCCTGGCACAGACCAAAGAGATCATCGCCGCTGGGGTCATCGACGAGGACCGCGACAACAACCAGGAGATCGCCGCGTGAATACCCTCACCCCTTATCCCCGAGATGGCCCCTAAACCACCGCCATGAAACTAACCCCAGATTCGAAAACAGATACACCACTACCCAGGACTTGACCGTCATCGCAGTGGGTGGTCATAAAGATTCGTCCTTTAAGAGGTGTACGTGTGTTCGCTTGCCCACTTAGCAAAGCATGCGCTGGAGCTGGCTCCTGCCGGAAAATCCCCCACTGGCCACCCCCTAGATACTCTTGCGACCTGCGCGTTTCGCCCCGGAAAAACTGTCGCATGAACTGCACATCCCTCGGGGGAGAGCCGGTAAGGTCTAAAGCATGAATAGCCAACACGAATTTGTCTTGCGCACCGTTGAGGAACGCGATATCCGCTTTATCCGCCTGTGGTTTACGGATATTCTGGGCGCCCTTAAATCCGTGGTCATGAGCCCGTCCGAGCTGGAATCGGCCTTTGAAGAAGGTGTTGGCTTTGATGGTTCTTCCGTAGAGGGCTTTTCTCGCATCTCTGAGTCTGACACGATCGCCCTGCCAGATCCCTCCACCTTCCAGATTCTGCCCTTTGATATGGATGAGCCGGACCTGCAATCGGCCCGCATGTTTTGCGATATCGCACAGCCAGACGGCCAGCCCTCTATGGTGGACCCGCGCCATATCCTGCGCCGCCAGGTCACCGAGGCCGCCAACGATGGATTTACCTGCATGGCTTCGCCTGAAATCGAGTTCTATCTTTTCGAGCGCGGCCGCGAACTCACTGACTTGGTACCGACGGATAACGGCGGTTACTTCGACCAAGCAACGCACGATACCGCCCCGCTTTTCCGCAGGAAGGCAATGTTAGCGCTGGAATCGCTGGGAATTGCCACGGAGTTTAGCCACCACGAAACCGCGCCGGGCCAGCAAGAAATTGATCTGCGCCATGCGGACGTGCTCACCATGGCCGATAACATCATGACTTTCCGGCACGTGATCAAGCAGGTGGCCACCAATTCCAACGTGCGCGCCACCTTCATGCCTAAGCCCTTCGAACATTTGCCGGGCTCTGGCATGCATACCCACTTGAGCCTTTTTGAAGGCCAATCCAATGCTTTCCACGATCCGGATGATGAATTCTCTTTGTCCCAGACCGGCCGCCAGTTCATCGCCGGCATCTTGGAGCACTCCACGGAGATGTCCGCGATTGTGAATCAGTGGACCAATTCTTATAAGCGCCTGATGTTCGGCAACGAGGCGCCGGGCGCAGCCACCTGGGGAGTATCGAATCGCTCCGCGCTGGTCCGCGTTCCCACCTACCGGCTGACCAAGGAAGAATCGCGCCGGGTAGAAATCCGCTCCATTGATGCCTCGATGAACCCCTACCTGGGCTATGCGGTGCTACTAGCAGCAGGCCTGCGAGGCATCCGCGAGGGCTACGAGCTCGATGAACCGGCCGAGGACGATGTCCACCAGCTCACCCGCCGCGAGCGCCGGGCAATGGGCTATAAGGATCTACCCACCAGCCTGGATCAGGCCTTGCGAGAATTTGAAAAATCCGAGTTCATGGCCGAAGTCCTGGGCGAGCACGTCTTTGAGTTCTTCCTGCGCTCCAAGTGGGATGAGTGGCATCACTATCAGAGCCAAATCACCACCTTTGAGCTGCGCAATAACTTGAACTTCTAGGAGAATAATGCGTCCTGCTGCTGTGCCTTCACCGGCCACACTAGGTCTTACCCGCCCGCATGCTGCGCAGGATATTGAGCAGCTGGGGTGGAAGAATCCGGAATCAGCGGATCTGTTGTGGACCCTCGCTGCCGTGGGTGACCCAGACCTGGCTCTCAATAATCTGATCCGCATCTATGAGCAAGCCCCAGAGCTAGATGATGCCGTGCGGTCCAATGAAACCTTGCGCGTGCGCCTCTTCGCCTTACTGGGGGCGTCGACCGCCTTTGGCGATCATCTCGCGGCACACCCTGAACTGTGGCGAGAATTAGAAAAACCCCTTCCTCAGCCCGAAGAGATGCTGCAAAGCTTGCTTGGTGCGGTCGATGCCCAGCCTGCGGACTTTGCTCACGACGTGGACCGGCCCGATCCGGCGCGCGAGGACTTGAGCGCGGCGGGTACTTACCGTGCCGGCGAGGGTGAGCATAAGAAGGCGCTGCGCACGACCTACCGCACTTTGATGATGCGCATTGCCGCCTGTGATGTGGCGGGCACCTTCCATTCACGCAAGGGCCAGACCAGGCTGCAGCCGGAGATAGGATTCCGCCAGATTACGGCTCTGACCACCGCGCTTGCCGACGCCGCCTTAACCGCCTCCCTTGCCTGCGCTGTGCGCACCATCTACGGCGATGAACCCTTGGATGCACAGCTGGCCGTCATGGCGATGGGCAAGTGTGGCGCAGGCGAGCTGAACTATATCTCCGATGTGGACGTCATCTTCGTCGGCAGCGAGGCAACCCCTAGGGCCACGCGGCTGGCGGCGGAGTTTAATCGCATTGGATCCACCACCTTTTTCGAGGTGGATGCCAACCTGCGCCCGGAGGGAAAGTCGGGCGCGTTGGTGCGCACTTTGGAATCCCACGTGGCCTACTACAAGCGATGGGCGGAGACGTGGGAATTCCAGGCGCTCCTTAAAGCGCGCGCCATGACGGGCTACCTCCCACTAGGCCAGGACTATTTGGACCAGATTCGCCCGATGGTGTGGACGGCGTCGCAGCGCGAGTCCTTTGTTGAGGACGTACAGGCCATGCGCCGCCGCGTGCTGGCCAATGTTCCCGCAGAACTCAAGCATCGCGAGCTGAAGCTAGGCGTGGGCGGCCTGCGCGATATCGAATTTGCTGTCCAGCTCTTGCAATTGGTGCACGGGCGCTCCGATGAGACGCTGCGTGCGCTTTCCACGGTGGAGGCGCTGGAGGCACTGATTTCAGCGGGGTACGTCGGCCGCGAGGACGGCACCCAGCTCATTGAGGCCTATGAGTTTTTGCGCCTGCTTGAGCACCGCCTGCAATTGGAGCGCTTCCGCCGCACACACACGCTGCCGGAAAAGGACGATGAAGAGGGGATGAAGTGGCTGGCGCGCATCGCCGGCTTTTATCCGCAGGGCACCAAGTCGGCGGCCGAGCGCATGCTCTCGCACCTGCGCCGAATCCGTCTGCGGATCTCCGAGCTGCACTCGCGCCTGTTCTACCGGCCGCTGCTTAATTCCGTGGTCACCATGTCCGCCGATGAGCTCAAGCTGTCGCCGGAGGCCGCCAAGCTGCAGCTGGCCGCGTTGGGCTATAACCACCCCGACCGCGCATTCGAGCACTTGACCTCCTTGGCGGCGGGAACCTCGCGCAAGGCACGCATCCAGGCGATTTTGCTGCCTACCTTGATGGAATGGCTGGCTGATACCGCAGACCCCGATATGGGTCTGTTGAACTATCGCAAGCTCTCGGAGGCCGCGAACGATAGGTCGTGGTTCTTGCGCATGCTGCGCGATGAAGGAATTGTGGGCCAGCGGCTCATGCACATTCTGGGTACCTCGCCGTTTACTTCTGATCTGATTATTAGCGCACCGGATTCGGTTAAGCAGCTTTCCGACGGCGCCACTGGCCCCAAACTGCTAGAAACCAAGCCCGAACAGGTTTCCAAGGCGCTGGTCAATTCCAGCAAGCGACACGCCGACCCGGATAAAGCGGTGGCGGTGGCGCGCTCGTTGCGCCGGGTTGAGCTGGCCCGCATCGCCAGTGCGGATTTGCTGGGCTTCATGCCGGTCAAGCAGGTGTGTCACGAGCTATCCACAATTTGGGATGCCGTCCTTGAGGCCGCACTTCGCGCTGAGGTGCGCGCGTGGCGCCTGGCTAACGAGGACGCAGAGCCGCCAGCGCGCATCGCCGTCATTGGCATGGGCCGTTTGGGAGGTATGGAGCTGGGATTTGGCTCAGATGCGGATGTGCTCGTCGTAGCAGAACCTAGCGAACCGCCCGGTGACTCTGGTGCGGAAGGGGAGGCCGTGAAGTGGGCCATCGGGATCGTCGATAAGCTTCGGCGCCGCCTGTCTAAGCCTTCGGGCGACCCACCATTGGACGTCGATTTGGGCCTGCGCCCAGAGGGCCGCTCTGGTGCGGTGGCGCGCACCATCTCCTCCTATGAGCGTTACTACCGCGAGTGGGGCGAGTCTTGGGAGCTGCAGGCTTTGTTGCGCGCGGCCTTCGTGGCTGGTGACAAGGAAGTAGGCGAGCGATTTATGTCCATGGTCGATAGCTTCCGCTACCCAGAAGGCGGCGCGAGCGCCTCGACCATTCGCGATATCCGGCGCATGAAGGCGCGCGTGGACAATGAGCGCCTGCCGCGCGGCGCGGACCGCAATACTCATACCAAGCTGGGGCGCGGTGCGCTCTCAGATATTGAATGGACCGTACAGCTCCTGACCATGATGCATGCTCACGAGTATGCCCAACTGCACGATCCGTCCACACTCCGCGTGCTCGATGCCTTGGAGGAAAACGCAATCCTCTCTGCCGAGCAGGTCTCGGACCTGCGCGAAGCCTGGCTTATGGCTACCGACGCCCGCAATGCACTGGTGCTCGTGCGCGGCAAGCGCGTCGACCAGTTGCCCGGGCCCGGTCCGCAGCTGGCCCAGGTAGCCGGTGCCGCTGGCTGGCCGCCGGAGGATAACCAAGGGTTTCTAGAAAACTATCTGAAACTTACCCGCCATGCCCGGAAGGTTGTAGATGAGGTCTTCTGGGGCGAGGAGGAATCCTTCGAGCATTCTTAGAGTTAGCCTTGAAAGTCCCCGATGCGCGCATTGTGGCCTTACTTTTTGCACTTTCGGGCTCTAAAGTGGGATGGGAACAAGAAAGGACTGGCTAGTTATGTCTTTTAAGCTGCAACTCGATGTGGACAACGCCACGGTGAGCGAACTATCCGCGCTGCTTTCCGCAGCGCGCGCCGCGGGCGTGCGCGATGGTGACGCCCTCCGCCTTGATGGCACCACCTTGACCATCGAGGTCTCTACGCCGCGGGAGGAAAAGCCAGCGCCGCCGCGCCCAGAATCAGCACCGCACAATTCTCGCCAGGCCCCTCGCTCGTGGGGGCGCGCCGACCGCATAGGGGAGGCCACCATCCGCTCCATCATCGACGCCCTCAATGATCGCGGCGAGAACCCTCGCGGCAATGACTACGGTTCCTTCGGCGATAGCGCTGGGTACCATGGCTAAAATCAGCGGAGTGTATCGACATAAGCTCATCTACCTGTGGGCCTTTGTAGCCGTGGCCGTCATCGTGGCTATCGCTGTCGGGGTGTGGGCCACCAATCGCGATAATCCCCCCAAGGGGACGAAGACGGTGGGCGAGGCCGTGGCAGGTGGCGTGGTCCAAGAAGACATGCCCGCACAGGTCAATGGTGACATCAAGGCCGATGATTCCACCGACGCCAACCGCGTGACCTCCCTGGCGAAGGCGCTGGGCATCCCGCTCAATTCCGTCCCGCGGGGTATTACCCAGACGGAAAACGGCAAATCCGATGTGCGCGTCTACTTGGAGCGCGAGCTCAACAGTGCGGTGGAGTCTGGTGACATCAGCGAATCCGATGAAAAGGCAGTCCTCGTCGCATTTGAGCGAGGCCTTGTGATGCCGGCCAGCGATGGCATCGTGGCCGAGAGCTATCCAGCAAACTAGCCCTTTATTTCCTCGCGAACTGGGCGCGAAAATTCAGGCAACCCGCAGCTAGGCGGCATGGCCTTGGCAGTAACTCTTCCTAAGGTAAAACATCACAAATTGGTAACGGGCAGGGTGCTCGGTGCCGAAGCCTCTGGAGGAGACTATGACTTTCAAGACCACGCTGTCGACCGCGGCGGGAGTACTCGCCGCCATTGCCATCCCCATCACCGGCGGGGTAGGGGTGGCTTATGCCGTCAATACCGTGCCGGCCGATACCATCGCCCAGTCAGTTCCGGCCGGCGACTTGGGTGGCCACCTGAAAAACTTTGGCGCGGCGGCAGCGCAGGAAGATGCGCTGCGCGTACTCGATGAACTGAATTAACCTAGGGTCCATGCTGGTTGATGCCCTAAGCCTGAAGTTTAAGCCTGATGACTACCGTGCCGAGCTGCCTGTCTTCGACTACTTAGTTGATTTGGGCAGCTTCAAGTTGCGAAGCCCTGTCACCGTCTTCGTAGGTGAAAACGGCATTGGCAAATCGAGCTTGCTCGCTGGCGTAGCTAGTGATTTGGGCTGTTCACCTGCGGGCGGCCGCATGGATGACCCAGATGAAATCGTTCCTCGCAGCCCCATTCGCTGCGATACGGAGGAAGTGATCCAGCGTGCCTATTTCCTGCGCGCCGAAAAGCACGAGTACTTGATTGGACGTGGGGATTCAGCGGCCGAACGTGGTGGTCGTTCGACTCTTTCTCAGAACGTGGATTTGTCCCGCCGCTCGCACGGGCAATCCGTCTTTGACCTGCTCTATGAGCACATCAATGGCCAAGGCGTCTACATCCTTGATGAGCCAGAATCTGGGCTGTCCGTTATCCGGCAGCTGGCCCTCGTAGGGGAAATTGCCCAAGCAGTTGACCGCGGCGCACAGGTCATTATTGCCACGCACTCGCCGATTCTTCTGGCCTGCCCTGGTGCGGACATTGTGGAGCTCAACGATACTGGCTTTGAACGCATCGCCTTCGACGAGGCGGAAGCCGTGGCGGCGACCCGGGAACTTCTGGCGGACCCTGAGGGGACCATTCGCTTTATCCTCAACCCGGAGTGATCAACCGAGGGTTTCTAGGAAACCTCCACGATGGTGACCGAAGGCCCGTCTTCGCCCGCGCGACGGCGAAGGAAGTGGGTGATGATCACACCAATCATGCCTACTACCCAAACGGCTAGCACCGCAGCCGCGGCGGCAGTGAAATCCGGCATGGAGTAATCAGGGGCGTCGGAGGAATGGTCCAACACCATGCCGAAGAGCTGCGCGCCCAACATGCCGGAGGTAAACCCACCCATATTTCCCAAGCCCGTAGCTGTGGCTACCACGGAGCGGTCCATGCGCTCACGCACGATATCGAAGCCATAGTTAGCCGTCGGTGTACACAGTGCGGTAACGAAGGACACCACCAAAATTGCGACCACACCGCTGTCGGTGCCAAAGGTAAAGAAAATCAGCCAGGTCAGTACGTGAATTGCTACGAACCCGAGGCTAAGCCACGGGCGGACATGCTGCGCGCGGGAGGAAATTTTGCCGTGCAGGGGGCCGACGAGGACCAAGAATACCGCCAGCAAGGTAAGTACCAGGCTGGACTTGGCCTTGGACATCTCCATGCCCTGGGTCATCATGGGCATGCCCCAGAGCATGACAAAGACGATGAGCGGGAGCATGCCGATGTAGTGGATGAAGTAAGCCTGCCAGGCCACCGGGGAGCGGAATACCGTTTTCAAGCGGGCGGGGATGCTGGTGGCCTGCGAGTTGGGTGGTTCCTTCTCCGTGGGAATAATCCCCAACTTCTCTGGTGAGTCTGCTACTGCCACGATGGCGGCGATGGCTACCAGGATGCCCACCGCGCCGAGGGTAACGAAGGCAGCTGTCCATCCGGCCGCACCCAGCAACCACAGGAAGGGCACCGCGGAAATGAACTGACCCATTTGCCCCAGCGACGACGTCACCTGGGTGAACATGGGGGTGCGGTGCAGTGGGAACCAATAGGGCAGGATGCGCATCACGGAGAGAAATGCCGTGGCATCGCCCGCGCCGATGAGAACGCGCGCGGCAATGGCTACGCCATAGCTGGTGGTAAAGCCCAGTACCACTTGGCCAATGCCCATAATGACGGCGCCGACCACGAGGAGTAGGCGCGGGCCAAATTTATCAATCAAGATGCCGGTGGGGATTTGGGCTAGGGCATACACACCCAACTGCACAGAGGTAAAGACCGCGATACGGCCGGCATCGACATCGAAGCGCTCAATGGCATCCAAACCGGCCACACCAAAAGAGGTACGGCCGGTAATCGCTACGAGGTAGACCGCCATGGCGGCTACCCAAATGCCTAAAGCCTGAGTGGTAATGACTTCTCGGGGATTCGGATGCGACATGGCTGATACCTTACGCCTTAACTACTAAGATTCTTTTGTGTGAAGTACATTTCGACCCGCGATACCGCCCGTCAGCCCGCATCTTTTACAGATATTCTCCTCGGTGGGCTTGCCCCCGATGGCGGTTTATACCTGCCTGAGAGCTACCCACAGCTAGATTCCGCCACTTTAAATTCATGGCGCAGGCTCCTAGCGGACAAAGGCTACGCGGCGCTTGCGGCCGAGGTACTTAAGCTTTTCATTGACGATATTCCAGCGCAAGACATCGAGGATATCGCCGCGCGCGCTTATACCAGCCCCAAGTTTGCGGACCCGGAAATCGTTCCCGTCACCGAACTAGGCGAGGGCCTGTTTATCGGCCATCTATCTGAAGGACCTACTGCAGCATTTAAGGACATGGCCATGCAGCTTTTGGGTGAGCTCTTTGAATACGAGCTCGCCCGCCGCGGTGAGACCCTCAATATTCTGGGCGCCACTTCCGGCGATACGGGGTCCTCTGCAGAGTATGCGATGCGTGGGCGCCACGGCATTCGCGTCTTTATGCTCACCCCGGCCGGCCGAATGACGGCCTTCCAGCAGGCGCAGATGTTTGGGCTGGATGACCCGAATATCTTCAACATCGCTCTAGATGGCGTTTTCGATGATTGCCAGGATGTGGTCAAGGCGGTATCGGGAGATGCTGACTTTAAGGCCGCCTACCGCATTGGCGCGGTCAATTCCATTAACTGGGCACGGTTGATGGCCCAGGTGGTCTACTACATTTCCTGCTGGCTCAAGGTCACCGAGACCGCCGATCAGAAGGTTTCCTTTAGCGTTCCCACCGGTAACTTTGGCGATATCTGTGCCGGCCACATCGCTCGCCAGATGGGCCTTCCCATTGATCGTCTTATCGTGGCTACCAATGAAAATGATGTGCTGGATGAGTTCTTCCGCACCGGAAACTACCGGCCGCGTCCAGCCGCAGAGACCATGGCAACCTCTTCGCCGTCCATGGATATCTCGCGCGCCTCGAATTTTGAGCGCTTTGCGTTCGACTTGCTCGGCCGCGATGCAGCCGAAACCGCGGAGCTATTCGGCACCAAGGTGAAAGAGGGCGGCTTTAGCCTCGACCACGACAAGATTGCTGCTGCCCGCGAGGACTATGGTTTCCTGTCCGGTTCCTCCAGCCATGCCGATCGCCTAGCCACCATCAAGGATGTACACGAGCGCTTTGATTACCTGGCGGATCCGCACACGGCCGACGGCATCAAGGTGGCTCGTGGCGCACAGCGCGAGGGGGTAAAGACTCCAATCGTGTGTCTGGAGACCGCGCTGCCGGTGAAGTTTGCCGAGACGATCACGGAAGCCATCGGCTCTGCCCCTGAGCCACCCGAGCGCTTTGCCGGCATCCTCGATGCTGAGCGGCACGTCAAGGACTTGCCTAATGATGCCGCGGCGGTCAAGGATTACATCACCACGTCGATTCAGAAAACGGAGGTTTAGACCATGGCCTTAGAAAATTTTGCCGGCCCGGAACACTACACCGAGTTTGATCCGGAAAAGTTCATCCGCGATCTCAAAGCCCAGGCGGAGATGGATGCGGAAGAAGAGAACAAGGACAACGCCGGGAATGCGGACGCGGAGAGCAACTAGCGTCTTTGTAGTGTGCACGGCCGCGTTCCTTGCAGCCTGCAGCCCGGTGCGGGGAGGGGAAGAACCGAGTTTCTCCGCGCTGTCGTACAAAAACCTCATTCCCAATGAGTCCTATTCTCCGGCCACGGCGCCGCTCGCTCCGGGTACCGCCTTGGATCTCTCCGGCGATGAACCGCGGCCGGGCGCCTATTTCAACTACCAGTCTTGTACCGCGGCATGGTCATTTACGCTTGCCGACGCCCGCACGATCGCCGTTACCGCTTCCCATTGCGGCAAACCCGGCGATAAGGTCTGGGCCGGAACCGCCGACGGCGACTTTAGCTACCCCGCCGAACCTATCGGCGAGGTCATCTACTCTGATTTCTATTCCGAAGATAGCCACGACCTCGATGTGGCCTTTATCGAGATCACTGGTAGCGCTGAGTACTATGTCCCCGGGGCGGTGGACAATAGCGTCGCCACCTCCCTGGCTCACCTGCCGCATCAGGTGTGCAAGCTTGGCCGTGTGACCGATGAGACCTGCGGCACGCTTTCCCATGATGCAGAGATGGCGCAGCTGAATTCGGAGGGACTCCAGCGGGATTCGCTTGCCGCTAGGGCGCGCGTATGCAGTACCAAAGGCGACTCCGGTGGCCCGGTATATGGCGAAGTAGAAGGAAAACAAACCATCGTGGGCGTGGTTTCCGGAACGACGCAGCGCCTCGAAGAAGGTCATACCTGCCAGACCACGCTGACGGACATGGAGCTATCTTTCACGTTGGCCACCGATATTCAGCTTCTAGCTAAAGAGGTCTTGGGGCCCATGGCCTAAGTGCGCCGCACTGGTCTACGCTAGGTGGCATGCCGACTCCAGATTTTATTGTTCAGCTGCGCGAAAAGATTGGACACGATCAGATCTTTGTGCCGGCCTGTAGCGCCATCATCGTCCGCGATGTTCCGGCAGACGCCGCACTCTGGGAAGTCCCCTCCGTGCTCCTAGTAAAGCGTTCCGATAACGGTACGTGGACCCCGGTGGAAGGAATCTGCGAGCCAGGCGAGGAAATCACCACCACCGCGCTGCGAGAAGTCAAAGAGGAAGTCGGCCTTGACGCCAAGGTGGAAGCGCTATTGGGCGTGGGGCAGTCCGGACCAGTGACCTACCCCAACGGTGATGAGTGCACCTTTATGGGAACGGCGCTGCGCGTATCAGTAGCGGATGGCGCAGAGCCGGTCATCAGCGACGAAGAAAATACCGAGGCAGGGTGGTTCTCCGTGGCAAAGCTTCCCGATAGCGTGTCGCGCCGCCACCGCCTCATGATTGCCGACGCCGTAGCGCAGATGAAGCATCCCCGCGGTTTTGCCCCGCGCATGGGCTGGATGAAGCGCAGCGAGCAACCGGGACTGTAGGGCTAGTCTTCTGGGGCGTCGGCAAGCAGCCCGCACAACTGCTGCGGATCCTGGGCGGCGATGAGCTCTTGTGCAATGCAATCGCGCGCAGCGTCGATATCAGCTCCGTTGCCACACGCAATCACGGTATCGCCGATAGTAAGTAGGAGCTGTCCGCGCCGGGCTAAGTCATAAAAGAGCGGGCAGTCTTGTGCGCCCCAGCGCCAGGCCGTGGCGTAGAAGTCCCGCGCGCCTGTGCCAAGCCACGACGTCTCCATCAGCAGGTGGTCGCGGCGCAGATAGATGCCGTCTCGCTGCAGGCCAGCGAGTACGTCTCTCACCGCAGCCAGGTTGGCGCGCTCCCAGGCGATGAAGGTGATAGGGGAGCTATTATGCATCAGCGGCGCCGGCGACGATTGCCATCTGCGCGGCCACCGGAATAGGTGCGCACGGAATTCTCGCCGCCCTCGGACCCTAAGTCATCGATGCCCCAGGAATCTTCCGCATAGATTGCGTATTCCCTGCTCCAGTGCTCGCGCCGCGGTCGCGCTGCATGCGTGCGTCGGCGTGTGCGGCGCTTGCCTCGTTCGAAGCTGGCGTCTCGCATAGTGGCTGCGCCTCCTTGCTACCTCTTGGGCCCAGTCTTAATGAGTGGCTCTTCAGGGCCGGTTTCCTTCTTTCCTTCCCACACCCAGCTGAGGAAGCGGGTGGAGCACAGCATCCAGTGGGCGGTGAGGAGGACGGGAATGGTGAGCGCAATGGCGTCGATAAGCTCAGAGCCATTGACCAATGCCAGCTGGTGGCCGCCCATGCTCACAGTGCCCGGCGGGAACGTGCAGGACCACCAAGCCGGGGAGTACGGAACCCACCGTGCCACATTGGGATAGAAGGTAAACATCGCGTAGATGGACAGCGGAATGGCGATAATAAGCGCCGTAACGCCGTAATAGATGGAGACGGGGCCAGGGAAGAGAATCTGCATTGCCGTGGTGGACTGGCCCACTACGCCTAGCGGGACCCATGCGGTGGCTGATTTCGCGCCGGTGAAATCCACCTTGCCGTGCCATGCGGCCCAATACACGCGGGCGAAGGTGGGCACCGCCGTCACCAGGGACATGAAGAAAAATACCGTACCCATCACGTGGTAGAGCGGGCCGTAATCATTAGCTAGCCAACCGGAAACGGAAGCCGAAATCATAGGGCCGACCAGTGGCAAGCCCCAAGTGAACCTCGGTTCGCCATCAAAGCGCGTGAGTTGGATAGCCCACGTAATAACTGTAACCGGGCCACCGATCCAAAAGCCCACGAGGCGGAAGGTAGGGATATCCGTCAGACCGGAAAGCGCGGCGCCGAGCGCCAAGATTCCGATGAAAAACATCGACCATTCCGCCATAGTGGTGCGCTCAAAACTAGGGTGGCGGTAGCGCAAGAAGCCCGCGGTGAGAACGACAAAGATGACGCACGCGATGGCGGCAAAAATGCCGGCCAGGATCATCATTCCTTCTTCCACGAGCAGGCGCGAAACGATGGAGGTGCCCATGAGGCTGCCTCCCCACGCGGGGCCAGGGGCCGGGAGTTGGCGGAATCTATCAGTCACACTCACATGTTAATTTCTTTCGGTCGGGTTATCAGAATTCTGTTGTCGTTTTTACTGGTGAGAACTCTCGCTAAGATTGCTTTTAGGGGCGGGGGTCAATCCCACATAAATGTGTGTCTGGGGTCGCAAGAAAAGGGCTGGAATACCATTGCGTGTTCATACAGCGAGGAAGCTATGAATGATGAGGATTCGCTATACCTTGGTGGAAAGCCGGAGTTCGTTTGACCAGCTCTATATACTCATCCAAAAATCCATCCCACGAATTAGTAAGAAAGAGAAAGTTATCAAGGGCTACAATTACTGCTAGTAGCGAGTTCTCGCCGTAATTTTGACCTAAAACTTTCTCAGCACGCCGTTTCGTAGCACTAGAAACTGAAGGTTGGTCCAAAACGAAACTGTTCCATAACCGAGCTGAGTGGGCACATTTATTTCTCACGAAGGTAAAAGAGCGCAATTGGCGCGCTAAATATTGTTTCTTTACGCCAAGAATGGAACAAGTCTTTGCGTAAACTTGGTTGTTGTCTTTTCGGAAGCTTATTGCTTTCGACAACGTACCAAAGGACAGCGCCTCGACGGCCACCCAAATTGGCACATCGTAAACCCACCTTTCAGTATCGGACCCTGAGTCCTTTTTGTATTTGTGGAGGTATGGCTCCTTAGACCGCTTGAGCTCACTGATAATTAGTTCGTGTGTGGGCGGCATGGCCGGATTTGATGGGCGCCGGTAAGCAGTGGGCTGAAGGTACTGCTCGTAAGGAGAATGGATTTCACCTTCGCTGAGAGCAAAGGCCGTTCTGGCCGCAAGCTCTGCTTCTTGGAGCCCGCGGAGAAGAAGAGAACGAAGTTCGATGTCCAACCGGTAGATATTAACTATTTCATCCCACTGGGTAACAGGAAAGAATTTGGCTTCGTCACCGGCTGAATTTTCTTGGAAGTACCGCATGTAGCCCGAAAAGCGGTAATAGTTTTGACGCTCAAGGAAATCTTTAGCAGATTTTTCGGAAGGAAGAATTAACCCACGGCGTTGAATTAAACTGACTTGCTCTTCAATGCTAAGGAACTTCTTCCTGCGGTTCATTGCTTGATTTCTAGTGGTCGTGGAAACACCTGACATGGGTTAGGTGATTGTGTGGAGTCGAAATGGGTTCCGGATTCTGCTGTTGTGGCGCGGTTTGCGTCGTTGGTTCGGGCTGGTAGTTCAATACGGGCGGCTGCTGGGGTGGTTGGTTTAGCGCGGTCGGTGGCTTATCGGCTTGCTGGCGAGTTGGACTTGCCGCGCAAGCGCCGCAGGACTACTAGCTCGGATGACAGTGAGGAAATAGCTCGCCTGTGGCTGGAAGGTGTGGCACCGATGGATATTGCGCGCCAGCTTTCTATAGGCTCTTCTCCGGTGTACCGGATCGGTATTGAGCTTGGTTTGTGGAAGCGCAATCCGCATGGCCGAAAAGCTGCGGCCACAACTGGCCGGTGTAGTTATCTGCAACTGCGTGCGAATGCTTTAGGGCGCAAAGATGCCGCTTTAGCCTGTGGCATTCATCCGCGTAATGCTGCTGATATAGACAAAGGTGTCATTAAGCTTTCCACCGGGCGTGTGCCTTTTGTCCCGGCTGGCCCGGATGTGGCGCTGTATAACAGGCTTATGCAGGTAATTGAGTACGTTGATGGTCGTCAAGCAGTTCCAGTCCAGGTTATTCCGCAACTGAAGCGTCCTGGGTTTAGTTCCGCTTCTTTTACGGCCCTGTGTTGATGGGCTGGGTGAGATAGTACTCGGTTTCTA
>NZ_JASPIX010000014.1:0-48103 GCF_030229735.1 Corynebacterium sp. MSK074 | reverse complement strand
TGGGCCTGCCCTTCGGCTTCGGGCGCAGAGCCTCGTCGCCGCCTCTGCGCCACTTA
Organism: Corynebacterium sp. MSK074; assembly: GCF_030229735.1. Taxonomy (NCBI): domain Bacteria; kingdom Bacillati; phylum Actinomycetota; class Actinomycetes; order Mycobacteriales; family Corynebacteriaceae; genus Corynebacterium; species Corynebacterium sp. MSK074. Next base: position 48,047 of record NZ_JASPIX010000014.1, on the reverse strand, counting down.
GCCACCCAGTCCTTGACGAGGTGGTCGGATGAAAGATTGAACTCTCGGGCAAGATCCATCATCGACTCACCCGCAAGATGACGTTCTACAACTTCCTTCTTCGCCTCGAAGGAGTAGTGCTGCTTGTTTGGTTTCTCCACGAGACATAGTCTGCCACGCAGTTGGAAACGGCGATAAAGTCTACGCGTTGCGTCTCTCGAGACACCGACAACACGAGCAGCGGCTCGGCAACCCATTCCCTGCTCGAAAAGCTCCACTAACTGCTCACGCTGAACTTCACTCAGCGAACTACGTGCTCTCAAAGAAAATGCTCCCCACTAGTTGTTGGCAACTGATTTCTCAGTCCAACTAATGGGGAGCAGTTCATCGCTGCGGGGCGGCTTTGGTGTGTCTGCGTGCCTAGAAGCTGTCGAGCCAGGCGGCGTGCACGCGGGCGTCGCCATTTTCTTCTGGGTGGAAGCTCAGCGCCGTCACGCGGCCCTGGCGCACGCCGACCACCGCGTCGCCGTCCTCCCCCGGCACCGTCGCGATGACCTCAACGCCCTCGCCCACGCGGGTGACCAGCGGGGCACGAATGAAACTCGCCTCGATGTCGAGTGTTTCCTCGCCAGCCGTCACAGGCACCGTGCGCTCTTCGGAAAAGCGCTGGTTGCCGAAGGCGTTGCGGCGCACGGTGACGTCGATAAGCCCCAGCGTCTGCTGCCCTGGCGCGGGGTTATCGAGCTCGCGGGCGCAATAGATGAGCCCCGCGCAGGTCGCGAGCACCGGCAATCCTGCGGCCGCGGCATCGCGCAGCGGCTCGGCCAGCCCGAAGCTACGCGCCAGCTTATCGATGACGCTCGACTCGCCGCCCGGAATCACCAGCCCGTCGAGCCCGTCCATGTCGCGCGCCACCCGCACCCGGCGCGTAGCAACACCGAGCCCGTTCAGAATGCGCTGGTGCTCCTCGACGCCGCCCTGCAGCGCCAGCACCCCGACGGTGGCTACCATCCGCGCTCGGCCAGGCGGTGCGGTGCAGGCACGTCGTTGACGTTGATGCCCACCATGGCCTCGCCCAGGCCGCGGGAAAGCTTGGCGAGTTCTGCGGGGTCGTCGTAAAGCGTGGCAGCCTTCACGATGGCTTCCGCGCGCGCTGCTGGATTGCCGGACTTGAAGATGCCGGAGCCGACGAAGACGCCTTCGGCGCCCATCTGGCGGACAAGGGCGGCGTCGGCAGGCGTGGCCACGCCACCGGCAACGAAGAGCACAACCGGAAGCTTGCCGGTCTCCGCAACCTCTGCAACCAGGTCGTACGGTGCCTGGAGCTCCTTGGCCGCGACATAGAGCTCGTCTCGGTCCAGGTGGCGCAGGCGGGCAATCTCGGCCTTAATGGTGCGCAGGTGCTTCACGGCCTCGGAGACGTCGCCGGTGCCGGCCTCGCCCTTGGAGCGAATCATGGCCGCGCCCTCGGTGATGCGGCGCAACGCCTCACCCAGGTTGGTTGCACCGCACACGAACGGCACATCGAAGTCCCACTTATTGATGTGGTTGACGTAATCGGCCGGGCTGAGCACCTCGGACTCATCAATGAAGTCCACACCCAGCTCGCCCAGGATCTGCGCCTCTACAAAGTGGCCGATGCGGGCCTTGGCCATGACCGGGATATCCACGGCCTCGACGATGCCCTCGATAAGCCCCGGGTCAGACATGCGGGCCACGCCGCCTTGCGCGCGGATATCGGCTGGCACGCGCTCCAGCGCCATCACGGCCGACGCTCCCGCATCTTCCGCAATGCGCGCCTGCTCCGGCGTGACGACGTCCATGATGACGCCGCCCTTCAACATATCGGCCAACCCTCGCTTCACGCGCGTGGTAGCGCGTCCTTGTTCATTTACCTGTTCAGTCATAGGTGCCATAGTGGCCCACATAATTGGTACAAGACAAGAGCCATTTTCAGCGTGTTGGATTAGACCACTTATGATGGGCCCGTGCCCCTTCGCCTCGATCCCTCTGATACGCGGCCGCTGCCCGTGCAAATCGCCGCCGCCTTGCGTGCCCAGGTCGCCGCCGGCGTCCTCCTGCCCGGCGAGCGCGTTCCTTCGACCCGCCACCTGGCTTCGCAGCTCGGCATTTCCCGAGGCAGCGTGGTCACCGCCTACGACCAACTCACGGCCGAGGGCTACCTCACCGCCGCGGTTGGCTCCGGCACCGTCATCAACCCACTGCTCCCCCACGCGCGTGCCCCACGGCCGGAGCCAGCCCCCGAACCGGCCGCTGAGCCCGAACTGGTGTCGCTGACACCCGGCCTACCCGACACCGCCGGCATCCTCACCCCTGAATGGAGGGCCGCGTGGCGTGCGGCGGCCGTCGACCCCTCCGGCGATCTGCCCCGCGAGGTCGCCGCGCACCTGCGCCACATGCGCGGGCTCACCGTGGACCCAGCCTGCGTGCTGATCACGGCCGGCGCCCGCGACGGCCTCTCCGTTCTCCTGCGCTCCCTCAGCCGCCACCTGCGTGTGGGCGTGGAATCCCCCGGCTACCCCAGCCTGCGCCGCGTGCCCCACGCCCTCGGCCACACCTTGGTGGAAGTCCCCACCGGCCCCGAAGGAGTCACCGTCCCCGCCGCCGATCTCGACGCCCTCATCGTCACCCCCAGCCACCAATACCCCTACGGCGGCTCGCTGCCCGCAGCCCGGCGCGCCGAACTCGTCGAATGGGCCCGCGCACACGACGCCCTCCTCATCGAGGACGACTTCGACTCCGAACTGCGCTACGTCGGCCAGCCACTGCCCGCCCTAGCCGCGCTCGCCCCGGAACACACCGTGCTGCTGGGTACCTTCTCCTCGGTCATCTCCCCCTCGATTGCCTGCGGCTACCTCGTCGTCCCACCGCGCCTGCGCCCGGCCGTCGACCGCGTGCGCGAGGTCTTCGGCCAACCCGTCGGCGCCATCCCCCAGGCCGCGCTCGCCCACTACCTTGCCAGCGGCGCTTTACGGCGCCACACCGGCCGCATGCGCCGCACCTACAAACGCCGCCGCAACCTGGTAGCCGAAACGCTTGGCACCATCGATGGCGCGCAACTCCTCCCCATCCACGGTGGCCTCCACGCGGTATTGCTGTGCGACCCGGCTGTGGTCCCCCGCGCCGCCGCCCGCGGCATTAAGCTCACCCCGCTGCGCGACTATTGGGGCGGCGCCGACGCCGAAGACGGCGTCGTCCTCGGCTTCGGCCACCTCAGCGACTCCGAGCTGCGCACGAGCCTCACCGCGGTCGCGGCCGCATTAGGCGAGTGATACCGTAGCCCCAAAGACCATAAAAGAAAGGTGATAAATGTCCCTCGGCCCGCTTGAATTTCTACTCATACTCATTCCGTTCCTCATCCTCGCCGGAATCATCGCCATCGTGGTCAAGCTCGTGCGCAATAGCAACGAAACTCGTGCAAACACCCGCCGCATTGCCGATCAGCTCGAGGAACAAAATCACCACCCGTAGAAACTCTTAGCCACGAGGCCACGTGCGCTGCCGCGAAAGCCCCGCCGTGCGCCTTCCGACGCCCACATAAAACTCGAGACTGACCGCTTAGTCTATTTTTATTCTCGCTCCTGCCAGCAGGTTTCACTAAACCCGCTCGCAAGACATACCGCTTGGTCTAGTCTTGCCAAGCATGACGACGAAATACGATAACTCCAATTCCGACTGGTCCTTCGCTACCCGCTCCGTACACGCGGGCCAAAACCTCGATGGGCACCACAATGCCCGCAACGTGCCGATTTACCAGACCACCTCCTACGTCTTTAACGACGCCGAGCACGCGGCCAACCGCTTCAATCTTTCCGACGCCGGCCCCATCTACACCCGCCTGACCAACCCCACCCAGGACGCGCTGGAAGAGCGCCTCGCTTCCCTCGAGGGCGGCGTCGCGGCCGTCGCCTTCGCTTCGGGACAAGCTGCCGAAACCGCGGCCATTTTGAACCTCGCCTCGGCCGGCGACCACATCGTGACCTCCCCGCGCCTCTACGGCGGCACCTCCACCCTCTTTACCGTCACGCTCAAGCGCCTAGGCATCGACGTCACCCTCGTCGAGGACCCGGACGACCCGCAGTCCTGGCAGGACGCCGTCCAGCCAAATACCAAGGCCTTCTACGGCGAGACCTTTGGCAACCCCGTGGCCGATGTCCTCGATATCCCGGCCATAGCCGAGGTCGCCCACAACAACCAGGTCCCGCTCATCGTGGATAACACCATCGCCACCGCCGCCCTCGCCCGGCCGCTGGACCTCGGCGCGGACATCGTCGTGGTGTCCACCACCAAGTTCTACACCGGAAATGGCTCGGCCATCGGCGGCGCGATTATCGACGGCGGCTCCTTCGACTGGACCGTCACCCGCAACGGCGAGCCCGTATTCCCCTACTTCGTCACCCCGGATGAGGCCTACCACGGCCTGAAGTACGCCGATCTCGGAGCCCCAGCCTTCGCGCTCAAGGCCCGCGCCGGCCTGCTGCGCGATACCGGCGCCGCCATCTCCCCCTTCAACGCCTGGCTGACGCTGAATGGAATCGAGACGGTGGGGCTGCGCGTCGAAAAGCACAATGCCAATGCCCAGGCCGTTGCCGAGTACCTGGAAGGCCACGCCAAGGTCACCAAGGTCAACTACGCCGGCCTGGATTCTTCGCCGTATAAGGCCACCAAGGAAAAGCTCGGCTACGCCTACACCGGCTCCGTGCTCTCCTTCGACATCGACGGCGGCCGCGAGGAAGCCTGGGCGTTTATCGACGCCCTCAAGCTCCACTCCAACCTCGCCAATATCGGCGATACCCGCTCCCTGGCCGTGCACCCGGCAACCACTACGCACTCCCAGTCCGACGAGCCTGCGCTTGCCGCGGCCGGCATCACCCAGTCCACCATCCGTCTGTCCGTTGGCATCGAGCACATCGATGACATCATCGCGGACCTCGAGCTGGGCTTTAGCGCGCTGGCATGAAGCTAGTTAGCATCGGCGACTTTCACACCGAAGCCGGCGCCACGCTTGCCGACGCCCACATTGCCTACCACCGCTTCGGCCACCTGCTCGGCGATCCCCACGGCCGCAATAACGTCATTGTGGTTGAACACGCCCTGACCGGTGATTCGAATGTGGCCGAATGGTGGGCCGATCTGGTCGGTCCTGGCAAGGCGCTAGATACGACGAAGTGGTGCGTTATCGCCACCAACGCACTGGGCGGCTGCTCCGGCTCCACCGGCCCCGCCTCCCCGCACCCAGACGACGGCTGCGCCTGGGGCTCGCGCTTCCCTGCACTTTCGGTGCGCGACCTCGTCGCGGCCGAGCGCGCCGCGCTCCGCGAGCTCGGCATCACCCACGTCCACGCCATCATTGGCGGCTCGATGGGCGGCGCGCGCACGCTGGAGTGGACGCTGATGCACCCCGAGGCCGTTGATGCGGCTTGCGTCATTGCCGTATCGGCCCGCGCTTCCGCCTGGCAGATTGGCATCCAGTCGGCGCAAATCGCGGCCATCGAGCAGGATTCCTTCTGGCACGGCGGCGATTACTACGCCTCCACCCAGCGCCCGCGCGAGGGGCTGGCGGCCGCGCGTCGCATTGCACACCTGACGTATCGCGGCGAGCAAGAAATCGACGAGCGCTTCGGCGTCCAAGCCCAGGCCGGCGAGAACCCGCTCGGGCCCTACCGCCGCCGCAATGAGCGCTTTGCCGTCAACTCCTACCTGGACTATCAGGGCATCAAGCTGGCCGACCGCTTTGACGCCGGCTCCTACGTCACCCTCACCGAGGCGCTCAACCGCCACGATATCGGCCGCGGCCGCGGCGGCCTCAACCGCGCGCTGGGCTCATCGGAGGTGCCAACCATGGTCGTCGGCGTGGACACGGATATCTTGTACCCGTATCACCAGCAGGAACACATCTCGCGCAACCTTGGCAACCTGCTTGCGATGGCGAAGGTTGTCTCCCCGGTAGGCCACGACGCTTTTCTTACCGAGTCACGCCAGATGGATCGCATCTTGCGAAACTTCCTCACCCTTTCCCAACCGGACCCGAGCATCGATTCTGCGGCGGGCGATCCCACCGAGTACTCGATTTAAAGGCTCGCTGCATCTGCGGTCGCCAAAGCCGCGCAGCGCGCACTAGTGCTAAGCGGTGCGGCACGCTGCGCTGGGGTTATGGCTTGACGCGGCGGGACGGGGCTCGACCGTCTTCGGGCGGTGTGGCCCAGGGCGGGCGCCAGACGATACCTTCGCCGGGGCGGCGCTCAAGCCGACCGCGGCGCGGCGGCGCATTGGGGTCATCATCATTGACCCCGTTGTGATACTTGCAGGCCATGGTGAGGTTCTCGGGATTCGTGTCCCCGCCGAGCAGCCACGGGGTAAGGTGGTGGACTTGGCATTCATCCGCCGGCGTATGGCAGTCGGGCCACGGACATACAGGATTTTCCGCCATCGCCATCTGGCGTTGCTTCCATGTAGCCCGGCGCCGCGATTGATAGAGGTTTACGGGGCCGGTGACGGGGTGGATGAGGGTGATAAGGCCGACGTCGGAAAGCGCGCGGCGGGCAAGGTCCGCACCGGAGATTTGCGCGCCATTGGTCAGCTGCAGGGTGACGTCCTCGCCGTGGGTAACTTTGACCATCTCATTGAGGGTAAGCACCACATTGGTGGTGATTGTGGAGGCGGCGGCACCCTGGGAAAAGACGCGGCGAGCATCGGCGACGGTGGAGACATGGTTGTTAATCTCTGCCACCAGTTCGGACTCGGCGGTAATGGTCAGCGTCCACAGGTCGTCGCGGCGGCGGGTTAGGCGCACGCCCTCAGAGCGCTTGGTGGTGCGCTCCTCGCGCACCAGGCGGCGGGCGCGCTTTTCAATCTCGCTGGTAGCCACACGCAGGGCGCAGAGTTCCTCGCGCAGCGCCCAGGCCGCGCGCTGGGTTTTCATCTTCTGCGCGTAGTGCTCGATGATTTTTAGCGCGTCGAGCGGCAGCGTGGTGCGGCGGGCGGTGCGCTGCTTGGCGCGAAAGGAGGTGCGGCCGAAGTAGGTATCGGCAAGGCGGGCGAACTCGGCGGCTTCGCGGTCGCTAAAGCCCTTATCGACGAGCTCTTCTACCGACAGCCCAGCACACTCCTCGATGAGCACCATCGGGGAGTTCACGGCTGTCAGGTAGGTCGAAATCATGGCTCTGAGCCTAAGTGGGCCGCGCAACCCAGCGCGCGGTGGCGGGCGCTGGCCTGTGGATAACCGCCGGAAATACACCTTTTAGGGCCGAGATGGGTGATGGTTCTACAAAAAGCCTGTGGAAAACTAGCTGCCGAGCGAGTCCACGGAGAAGGCCAGAAAGGCCATCACGGCGCCGAGCAGGCCGGTAAAGCAGGCATCGAAGCGGCGCGAGCGCACGGCCAGCACGCCGACGCGGCTGGAATCGCAGGTAAGGCGGACCACAGTGAGCCACAGCAGAGCGAGGCCAAGGAGGAACGTGGCCCGGCGCCAGTACTCGAATGCCGCGTAGCCGCCAGAGACGACCACACCGGCCACGAAGATGCCGATGGCCGCCCACTGCGCGGCGGGCGGCAGCGGGGAGGGCGCGAGGCCGGCGTCGTGCGGATTGTCTAGATTCACGCCAACTTTTCCGCGCGCTCGACGATATTGCGCACCAAGAAGGCACGGGTCAGCGGGCCGACGCCGCCCGGGTTCGGCGAGACGAATCCGGCCTTGTCCCAGCAGTCTGGGTGGATGTCGCCGGTGAGCTTACCGTCGACGCGGGAGACTCCAACGTCGAGAAGCGCGGCGCCTTCCTTAATCATGTCCGCGGTGAGCATGTGGGGCTGGCCGGCGGCGGCGATGACGATATCGGCCTCGCGGGTCTCGGCGGCCAGGTCCTTGGTGCCGGTGTGGCACAGGGTGACGGTGGAGTTCTCGCTGCGGCGGGTAAGCATCAGGCCAATAGGGCGACCCACGGTCACGCCGCGGCCGATGACCACGGTTTTGGCGCCGTCAAGTTCAACGCCGAAGCGGCGCAGCAGGTGCAGGCAGCCGTTCGGGGTGCAGGGCAGGGGTGCATCCTCGTTGAGCACGAGCTTGCCCAGGTTGACGGGGTGCAGGCCGTCGGCATCCTTTTCGGGGTCGATGCGCTCGAGGATGGCGTTTTCATCCAGGTGCTTCGGCAGCGGGAGCTGGACGATGTAGCCGGTGCAGGCGTCATCGGCGTTGAGCTCATCGATAACAGCCTCGAGTTCTTCCTGCGTGATATCGGCCGGCAGGTCCTTGCGGATGGACTTGATGCCGAGCTTTTCGCAGTCGCGGTGCTTCATCTTCACGTAGGACTGGGAGCCGGGGTCCTCGCCGACCAGGACGGTGGCGAGGCCGGGCGTAATCCCCTTGTCCTTCAGCGCGGCCACGCGCTGGGCGAGGTCGGCGAAAATCTCGTCGCGGTACAGTGTGCCATCTAGTTTGGTAGCGCTCATAGCCACCATCCTAGACTGAAGGCATGAGCCAGCTGCACATTGTCTTTGATAACCCGGTCATTCCTACTAATACGGGCAACGCCATCCGCACGGCCGCGGTGACGGGCGCGAGCCTGCACCTGATTGAGCCGCTGGGCTTTAATTTCGACGATAAGCACTTAAAGCGCGCCGGACTGGATTATCACGATCTGGCCGATGTGCAGATTCACAAGGATTTTCAGGCCTGCATGGACGCGCTGCCGGGGGCGCGCGTATTCGCGTTTACCACGCATACGGATAAGTGGTTTACGGATATCGAATACCAGGAGGGCGATGTCCTGCTCTTTGGCACGGAGCCGACCGGCCTGCCGGAGGAGCATATTAACCATTTGCGCGTGACGGACCGCGTGCGCATTCCTATGGTGCCGGCTAGGCGCTCGATGAACCTGTCGAATTCGGCGTCGACGGCCGTATTCGAGGCGTGGCGCCAGCTGGGTTTTAACGGGGCGGTTTAAGTCCTGGCAGCTGGCGGGAGCGCAGGCGGGCAAGGAGTGCGGTGGCGTCGGCAAGCGTGAGGTTGCGCGCGGCCATGCGCACGGGCCCCTGGACTAGGTCGAGGTCGACGGTGGCTAGGCCGAGCGCCTGGGAAATCGGCCCGCGGCGGTAGGTTAGCTCCTGGATATGGGAGGTATGGATGGCCTTGATGCGGCGGTTGAGCCGGCCGTTGCGCACGATGACGTAGTCGCCGGTGAGCGCGACGGTTTGCTGGCGGTAGTCCAGCGGGGAGACCCACTTGGCGCGGGCCGGCGAGGCGTAGGTGGGTGCGGCGTCGGCCGGGAGGAATTGCCGAGCTTGGGCGAGGGTGCCCACTGGCAGGATGCGGGTGGAGCCAGAAGCCTTGCCGCTTGCCGACGCCCCATATCCCGCCACCGAAACCCTCACCTCGTACCAGCCCAGCGGCCGCCAGAGGAAGGGCTGGGTAATTTGTACGGCGTGGATGCGGTCGAGGCGGATGCTTTGGCGGCGGCGGTCGGCCAGACCGTAGGTGATGTTGAGTACCTCGCCGTCGGTGCGGGCGGTGTAGCGCCAGGAAGAATCGAGCACGTTCCAGACGTTGGGTATCGCGCCGACGAGGATGGGCAGCGCGGTCGACAGCGGCAGCCGGGTGACCACGACGACGATGAGGAAACCGACGAGGAAAAGCGTGGAGGCGCGCAGCGCGGCCGCCACAAGGGAGCGCGCGATCGGGATTTCGGGCACGAGGGCTGGTTCTTCGGCCGGCGGGGCGGGTGTTTGGGTGCTGGTCGCGTCGGCGGCGGTTGCGTCGATGTCAGTGTCGGTAGCGGCCGGTGCGGGTGCGCCGTGGACGCGGGCGAGGATGTCCTCGCGCAGGGCTTCGGCGTCAGCCTTTTTGAGGTACGCGATTTCGATGACGGATGATTGGCCGCCGGCTGTTTCCACACGTACGGCCGCCAGCCGGAAAAGGCGGGCAATGACGGGCTCGACGACGTCGACGGCCTGGGTGCGGTCATAGCGCGCGGTGCGCAGTTGGGCGGAAAAGAGTCCGCGGCGCAGGGAGAGCTCGTCCCCACCGAGCTGGTAGCCCATGCGGCGCCACCATAGGCCGGAGGCGAGCCACACGACCGCGCAGACCGCGACGAACCCGGCGAGCGCAAGGGCAGTATCGCGCAGGGCCTCGCCGCGGTGCTCGCCGGTGAGGAAGGCGAAGATATCGCGCAAGGCCTCCAGGTTGATGTTGAGGGCGAAGGCCGCGATGAGAGCCAGGATCACTGACCACAGGCGCAGCAGCGGGGTAAGTCGGTGGACGCGGCGGAAGCTTGGCTGGGTGCTCATAGGCCGCTCATCCGTTCGCGGGCTTGGTGGGCAAGGCGGGTGCGGAGGGCGTCGGCAAGCGGGGCTTCCAGGCCCTTAATGGTGGCGTCCGTGCTGGCCGAGGCCGTGTGGAGCTGCAGCTTTTTCAGCCCGAGGGCGCGGTCGATAGGCCCGGAGGTCACGTCGACGAATTGGATACGGCCGTAGGGCACCACGGTGAAGGAATGCCAGAGCTTGCCGCGAGTGATAAGCAGCTCATCGTCGGTTTCGAGCCAGCCCATGTTGCGCACCTGGGCGGGGATGAGCCAGAGCAGCCAAAAGAAAAGGGCGACGAAAAGCCCGGCCGCCCAGTAGAACCACGGGGTCCACCAGAAACCTGCCGCACCGGCGGCCGCGGCGAGGACAATCATCCAGCTCAGGTGGTGGATATAGCGCGAGGTCACCAGGCGTGGCGAGACGGGATTCATTTCTTCGCTCATAGTTATTGACAGTATCAATCGGGCCATACCCTTGCGCCACTTATCGTTACTCGATATTATCGAATTACGACAACATCGAGAGTCGATAAACAATCGGCGGAAAGGATTGTCATGACCACCCCACAACCCACCTCCAAGGCCGAGCGCCGCGAAATTAACACAGCGGCCACCATCAGCCTCTTCACCATCGTCATCCTCGGCCCCACCTATCTGCGCGACCTTGCCACCGGACGCTTTTCCACCGCACTGAGCGCAGCCATCCCAGAAGGCCTAAGCAAACACAACCTCGACGGCGGACCATTCTGGATGCTCACCGCAGCGCTCGTCGTTAAGATTGCGGCTATTTTGATCATCGCGTTCTTTACCTACCGTCTGGTCAAGCCTATGCTTCGCGGGCAGGTCTTCACCACGAAAAATATTCGCTTCCTCAATGGAATGACCATCGGAATCCTAATCTGGTTTATCGGACGCTTCCCGCTCGAAGGTATGGGCAACAACTGGGCCTCTTCACAGCTAGGGATCGACTGGTGGTCCAGCCAGAGCGGAACGTCATTTGGCGAGCTCGCGCTGCTTTACCTCTTTGCCTGCGCTCTACAACTCTTCTCAGCCGCCATCAAGCGCGGCTGCAAGCTAGAAGAGGAGGTCGAAGGACTTGTCTGAGCCACAAGGACCCCAGGTAGTCTGCCACCTCGACCGAATAATGGAAGAGCGCGGCATAACCGGAGCGGCACTCGCTAAAGAAGTAGGCATCACCCCAGTTAACCTCTCCGTACTGAAGAACAATCGTGCCAAAGCCGTACGCTTTAGCACCCTCGCAGCACTGTGTGCGGCGCTGGACTGCCAGCCGGGCGACATTTTCGGCGTCGAATAGCAACCCTTGCCAGGGCGTTGGGTTTATGCAATACTTTGACTCATGTCCCCAAAGAAGAAGCCCTCCGCACCCATTTATAACCGGGTACGCGTGCTGCGCGCCGAGCGGGACATGTCGCGCGCGCAGCTGGCTGAGGCCATCGACGTCAATCCCCAGACCGTCGGAGCCCTCGAGCGCGGGGACCACTCCCCCAGCCTGGACCTAGCCTTTCGCGTCTGCGAAGTCTTTGACCTTCCGGTGGAGGCTATCTTTTCCCGCCAGGAATTTGCCCCTATGTCCACTGAAATCTATAGGAAGAATTCCTAATGGCTACCACAATTCCCGCCTCTGTTTCCCGCCGCAAGCGCTTGATCCTGGCCGGCGATATTTTTCTCGGCTTGGCCATCGTGGCGGCGGCCCTGCACTTTTTCGCGCTTGGCTTGTCTAATCTGCTGTGGCCGATAGCCGGCATTGCGGCGACCACGTGCACCACGTGGCTGCGCCAGTCCATTCGGCACCTCGACGTTCCCACTACGGAAATGGATGAGTACGAGCTGCGCCTGCATACCGACGCCCGCGACAAAGGCCTGAAAACCGCATTGGCCACGGCTATAGTACTCTTCCTCGTCGCCGGCGCCACCGCATTTGGGCTGCGCTTCTCCGGCGCGGAGCAGGTTGCGGTGGAGGAAGCGACCTCGGGGGCTAATATCGCCATCTTCTTTGCCAAGCTCATCTATATCCAGCTGCTGTGGATTCCGTTTGCGGTAGCCAAGGAATTGGCCAATAAGCTCAACGCGGACGAGCTACGCAGCGGCGGCAACTAGCGGAAGTCGCGGGAGCCGCGGGAGAGGAATTCCCCAAAGTCCAACGGCTCGAGCTTATCTGCGACCACGCTGACCGCGCCGGTGGCATTTTGCACAATGCCACGGATGATCATCGCGCGGGCGGTGCGGGCCAGCACCTTATGTCGCGACCACAATCCGGGTGAGACCATCACGTTCATCAGGCCGGTTTCATCCTCGACCCCCAAAAAGGTCAGACCAGAAGCAGTGCGCGGGCGCTGGCGGTGAGTAATAATGCCGGCGATGCGCACGCGGGTGCCATCGGGGACATGGGGGAGCCGGGAGGCAGGGAGGGCGTCGGCAAGCGAGGCACGCACCAGCTCCATCGGCTGCTGGTTATGAGTCACGCCGGTGGCGGCGACGTCGGTAGCCATGAGCTCAAACGCGGACATGCCGGGCAGGTGCGGCGAGGCCAGGGCGGATGTACCGGGCAGCATGCCCTCACGCTCGGTGGCGGCGACGCCGGCCTGCCACAGCGCTTGGCGACGATCCAGCCCCAGGCACTCCAGCGCCCCGGCCGTAGCCAGCGCCTCCACCTGCTCCACGCTGAGATCCGCCCGGCGCGAAAGATCAGACACGCTAGTAAAAGGCGCGGCCGCCTCCACGCGCTCGGCGGCAGACTCCCCTAGCCCCTTGATGAGGTTAAGGCCCAAACGGATCTCGGACGACCCCGTCGCACGGGCCTGGGCGCCGGAGTCATTAATGCTTACCGGCAGCACCCGCACGCCGTGGCGCCGAGCATCCTGGATGAGCGACTGCGGGGAATAGAACCCCATCGGCTGCGCGCGCAGCAACCCCACGCAGAATTCCGCCGGGTAGTGGTACTTAAACCACGCGGAAAAATACACCAGCGAGGCAAAGGACTGCGAGTGCGATTCCGGGAAGCCATAGGCGGCGAAGGCCACGATTTTGGTCCACAGCTTTTCTGCCACCTCACCCTCGATACCGTTGGTCTCGCGCAGGCCGGCAAAGAAGCGGCTGCGCAGCGCGGCCATCTTTTCCGGGGAGCGCTTCGAGCCCATGGCGCGGCGCAGGTCATCGGCCTCGGCACCGGAGAAGCCGGCGGCGTCGACCGCGATCTGCATCAGCTGTTCCTGGAAGAGCGGAATGCCTAACGTCTTGCCCAGGGATTTTTCCAGCACCGGATGGTCATAGGTCACCTCCTCAAGGCCATCGCGGCGGCGCAAGTAGGGGTGCACGGACCCGCCTTGGATAGGTCCGGGGCGAATGAGCGCAACCTCGACCACCAAGTCAAAGAAGCGGCGCGGCTTCAGGCGCGGCAGCGTGGCCAGCTGCGCGCGGGATTCCACTTGGAAGACGCCCACCGCATCGGCGCGGCAGAGCATGTCATAAACTTCCGGCTCGGCAAGGTCGAGCTCCCACAGGTGCACCTCGCGGCCGGTGGTGGCGCGCACGGCATCAATCATGTGGTGCAGCGCCTCCAGCATGCCCAAGCCCAAGAGATCGAATTTCACCAGGCCGGCGGCCGCGCAATCGTCCTTATCCCATTGCAATACGGAGCGATTTTCCATGCGCGCCCATTCCATAGGAACGACGTCCGCAATGGGCCGATCACACAGCACCATGCCGCCGGAGTGGATGCCCAGGTGGCGGGGCTGGCCGAGGAATTGCTCGGCTAAAGAGGAGACGTCGGCAGGCGGCTCAGAGGCACCTTTCGACCACGCATCGGCCGAGCCCTGCGGGTAGCCCAACGCGCGGGCGGCATCGCGGGTCGCTCCCTTGCGGCGATAGGTAATGACATTGGCCACCTGCGCGGCGCGATCGCGGCCGTGGGCGCGGTAGACATACTGGATGACTTCCTCGCGGCGGCCGGACTCGATGTCGATATCAATATCGGGCGGGCCATCACGGTCCGGGGAGAGAAAGCGCTCGAAGAGCAGCTGCGCGGAGATGGGCTCAGCGTTGGTAATGCCCAGCGCGAAGCACACCGCGGAGTTGGCGGCCGAGCCGCGACCTTGGCACAGAATATTCTCGCGGCGGCAAAAATCCACCAGGTCGCACACGATCAGGAAGTAGCCGGGGAAGCCCAGCTGCTTGATGACGCCCAGCTCATGCCGAATCTGTTTCCTTGCCGCCTGCCTAATCTCGACCGGGCGCGAGGCATAGCGGTCCTTGGCGCGGCGCCAGACCTCGTGCTCCAACCAGCTCATTTCGGTATACCCCTCCGGCACCGGAAAATGCGGCAGGTTGGGCGCGAGGGCACCCCAGGTAAAGGAGCACTCGCGGGCGAGCGCCACGGTTGCGGCGATGAGCTCCGGCCGATCCGGCAAGAGTTGCGCCATCTGCTCGCCGGATCGCAGCCAGCCAGCTCCCATGGGGTGGGCGTGCGGAGCGGCGGCCGCAAGAGATTCGCGCCGGGCTAGGGCACGCTTGGCGGCGGCGAGCCGAGTTTGGTCGCGGGTCGCGGCCGCGGGCCGTGCGGTTGCGATGGCCCGCAGGTTATTGTATTTATCGAGGAAACGGTGCTGATCCGCATCCTCGGGGGACATGCTGCACGAATATTCGAGAACTATGCTGTCTATTTTTATTCTTTCGAGCAAGTTATCGATTTCTGCTAGCGCCTCCGGCCCCACCAGAAAGAAGCACTCCCCTTCCAGTTCGCGCGCCACTTCATCCAAGGACGGATAAGCCACGCGATCCTTCTCCCCGGCTTCCATCCGGGCGCGCGCGATGAGGCGCGACAGGCGGCGATAGCCCTCCGGGGTGCGTGCCAGCACGGTCACCGGAGCCTCCGCGAGCGATAGCTCCGCGCCATATACAGCCGGAAGGCCCGCTTTAGCTGCGGCTTCAGCAAATTTCATCAGGCCATAAAAACCATCGCGGTCCACTATGGCCAGCCCCTCAAGTCCCAGCTCCACAGCCCGGGCCACCAGTTCCTCCGGCTCGGCGGCGCCGTCGAGAAAACTATAGGAACTTACCGCATGCAGCTCCGCAAAGGGCACGGTGGAGTGGCCGCGCTGGGCGGGAACCGTTGGTCCGTGAAGGTGATCCACCGGCACGGGCGCAGCAGATTCGCGGCCAGAGAGGATGCGCTCCACCCGCGACCACGACAGCGCCCTTCCACCATTAAATTCCACCCCACACAGCGTAATATCGAATTATTGTTCTAGACAAGCCGGTGGGACGTGATGCCCACAATAGACAAAGCGGTTCGCTGATTGCTAAGTTGCTAAACAAGCAAATTATTTCAACTCCTACAAGAAGAGGATTCCCCATGCAGATCCGTCGCGTAGTGGCTGCTACCGCCGCCGTAACCATCGCCGCCACCAGCCTGGTGGCATGCTCTTCCGACTCCGATGACTCCAAGGCCATCAAAGTCGGCACCACCGATGACGCAAAGAAGGCTTGGGTAGCGTTCGAGCAGGAAGCAAAGAACGCAGGCTATGACATCGATATCCAGCCTTTCGCGGATTACAACACCCCGAACCAGGCTCTGGACCAGGGCGAGCTGGACACCAATAACTTCCAGCACCTGAAGTTCTTGGCGGAGTATAACCACGGCAACGGCACCAACCTGGTGCCTATCGTGGCCACCGAGATCGTGCCGCTGGCACTGTTCTGGAAGGACCACGACTCCCTCGACGGCATCGAGGGCGAAGAGGTCGCCATCCCGAATGACTCCACCAACCAGGCTCGCGCCATCAACGTGTTGGTTCAGGCCGGCCTTCTCACCCTGAAGGACAAGGACAACCTGGAGCCCACCCCGCTGGACATCGATGAGAAGAAGTCCAAGGTCAAGGTCACCCCGGTAGATGCCGCACAGACCACGTCCGCACACGGCGAGGGCACCCCGGCCATTATCAATAACTCCTTCCTGGAGCGCGCCGGCATCGACCCAGCCACCGCCATCTTCCAGGACGACCCGAACTCTGAAGAGGCAGAGCCGTACATCAACGTCTTCGCCGTCCGCGAGGAAGATGCCGATAACGAGGACATCAAGAAGCTCGCCGAGCTATGGCACAGCGACGCCGTCCAGGAGGGCGTTGACGAAGACTCCGCCGGCACCTCCGTCGAGGTGGAGCGCAGCCAGGAAGATCTGCAGAAGATCCTGGATAAGCTCGAAGCAGATCTGGACTAATCACCCTTGCTTTTACCCCGCCGGAGCCCCCGGCGGGGTTTGGCACTTTCCTAGCTAAGGACGCAAACACGTGGCAGATTCCACTCAACGCGGCACCCGCATCGAGTTCCGCGAGATCACCAAGGTCTTTAAACAGAAAAAGGCACGAGTCAAGGCCCTCGACAATGTCTCCATGACCATCGAGCCCGGCGAAATCGTCGGCATCATTGGCTATTCCGGCGCCGGCAAGTCCACCCTCGTGCGCATGATCAACGGCCTGGACACCCCGTCCGCCGGCGAGCTGTTGCTCGACGAGACCAATATCGTTGGCATGTCCGAGCGGAAGCTGCGTGGCATTCGCCGCAATATCGGCATGATCTTCCAGCAGTTCAACCTGATGAGCTCGCGCACCGCGGCCGGCAATATTGAATACCCGCTGCAGCTGCAGGGCGTCGGCAAGCAGGAGCGCGCCCAGCGCGTGCAAGAACTACTGGAATTCGTCGGCCTGGGAGACAAGGGCAAGAGCTACCCGGAGCAGCTTTCCGGCGGCCAGAAGCAGCGCGTTGGCATTGCCCGTGCGCTGGCCACCAACCCTTCGCTGCTGCTTGCCGACGAAGCCACTTCCGCCCTCGACCCCACCACCACGCAGGAAGTCCTCGACCTCCTGCGCCGGGTGAACAAGGAATTCGGCATCACCATCGTCGTTATTACCCACGAGATGGAAGTCGTACGCTCCATCGCCGATAAGGTCGCCGTGATGGAAAACGGCCGCGTAGTAGAACAAGGCAGCGTCTACGAAGTCTTCTCCAACCCGCAGACCTCCGTGGCCGCCAAGTTCGTGGCCACCTCGCTGCGCAACGAACCCGACGTCGTCGAAACCGACGACCTGCTCGCGCACGAAGGCCGCCTGTTTACCATCAACCTCACCGAGGAATCTGGCTTCTTCACCGCCGCCGCTCGGCTCAAGGAAGCCGGCGTGTCCATCGCCGTCGTGCACGGCGGTATCACCACGTTGCAGCAGCATTCCTTTGGCAAGCTGACCGTGCGACTCAGCGGCGATAATAACGCCATCGAAGAGTTCTACCGCACGCTTTCTACCACCACCCAGATTGAGGAGATTGCACGATGACCGTCACCAACCTCGCCCAAGCCAACTGGGACCGCCTCGGCCCTTCGCTCGCCGATGCCATCGTCGATACCCTCATCATGGTCTCGACCACCCTCATTGTCTCCGGCATCCTCGGCCTTGGCCTGGGCATGCTGCTCTACACCACCCGCACGGGCGGCATCCTGCAAAACCGGTTTGTCTACGTCATTGTGAACCTGCTGGTGAACTTCGTCCGCCCCATCCCGTTCATCATTTTGCTGGCCTTTGCCCAGCCGTTGACCGTCGCTGTAATGGGCGGTTCCATCGGCCGCGGCCCGGCCACCTTCGTCATGGTGATCGCCGCAACCTTCTCCGTGGCCCGCGTGGTGGAGCAAAACCTCGTGGCCATCGATCCCGGTGTTATCGAGGCCGCCCGCTCCATGGGCGCCTCGCCGTGGAAGATCATTACCTCCGTGATCGTTCCGGAGGCCCTCGGCCCGCTGATTCTGGGCTACACCTTCCTGTTCATCGCCATCGTGGATATGTCCGCTATGGCCGGCTACGTCGGCGGCGGCGGCTTGGGTGACTTTGCCATCGTCTACGGCTACCGCGCCTTCGAGTGGGAAGTCACCGTCGTGGCCACACTCATCATCATCGTGCTGGTGCAGGCCGCCCAGTTCCTCGGCAACTGGCTCTCTTCCAAGGTCATGCGCCGCTAGCCCCCGCTTGCCGACGCCGCCCCCGCCCCGCGCGGCCTACTCCGCGACCGGCTCCACGCCGGTCGCTACGATGGCTTGGCCTTTCTTCGGCGCATCGCCGCACGAAGAGACCACGCCTTCTACCTCGTGCTCCTCGAGCGCCACGCGCCAGCGCCGGCCGTCAGCGTGGCTGACCTCGCCGCCGTCGGTAGCAGTGAGTTGGCCATAGGCGAGGTCCTCGCCGGCGTCGATAAGCGAGCGGGCCACCGCCAACTCCGCCACCTGGCCGCGCGGGCCGAAAATACCGCGCCCGCGATTTACTGGGTAGAAATACTTCCCCTTCGCCGCCGCCGCAATCATTTGCGCGGCGGCTTCTTTATTCATGCGGCCAAAGGAATAGGCCCATGGCATGAGCATGACCGACGGCGCGAATCGGTGCCCCTTCGTGTGCGAGGTCTCCCACACCATATCCGGATAATCCGCCACCAGCTCCGCGGCCAGCGGCCGCCCCTTGACCGCACAGCAAGTATCACGCTTCGCATGCGTGCACACCAGCACTAGCGGCGTATCCAAAGCGCCACCCCCATTGCGGCCAGGCCCGGTCAGGTCCAGATCGAGGATCTTCTCCGGGCCCGTCAGCAGCACGAGTTCCATCACTCCCTGCTCGGCCCACACCAGGTAACAACGGTGCATCTTGCCTACTTGGCGGCCATCGCGGCCCGGCCGGCGAATAAGCTGCAGCCCTGCCATGCCCTTCAGCTTGGTCTGGAGCTGCGCTGTGAGCTCCGGCCCAAAGGTATCGCCGTCGAGCACGTCTCGCGACCATCCGCCCGGCCACTCGAAAAGCACATAGACGGATTCCTTCTTCGCCGTGCCTGGCAGCGGCTCTACCTGGATATCTGAACAGAACTCGGTCATATACCTAAGCCTAACCTTTCTGCTTTTCAGCTCACACCCTTGGCAACAATTCGGCCACGAAGTACCCCCTCAGCTATACAGTTCACGGCCGAAAATATAACCTAGGGGACATGTTGAAAGTCCGTCTCGCCGCAACGCTTCTCGTCGCTGCTTTTCTCAGCGGCTGCGCCGCCCACGAGACGGACCGCACCACCATGGCCGCGTCCGCGGATAACTCCCAGCTCAATCCGCTAGGCCAGGCCAATATGGAGATGAAAACCCTCCGACCGCAGGCGCCCTCCGAGCTCACGGTGACCGACGTGCGCATCGGCCGGCACGAGGGTTTTGAGCGCGTTGTCTTCGAGCTCGACGGCGGCGGCGCTCCTGGGTGGTTCGTGGATTACACCGACACACCCACACAACAGGGTTCCGGCAAGACCATTGACCACTCCGGCGAGACCGCACTCAATGTCAATATCGACGGCGTGGTCTATCCCTTCGAGGCAGGCAAGGACGATCCCCGCATCGGCGTGGTGGATGCCCCTACGGAAGGGATTGTCACCCAAGTGGTCAATGGCGGCACCTACGAGGGCCGCTGTCAATTTGTCATCGGCATGACCTCTCGCAAGCCTTATTCCGTGCAGGTGCTCGATAACCCCACTCGCCTCGTGGTCGATATTCGCGATTAATAGGTCGCCTCAACCCGCCAGCGGCCGCCGGACCATACCAAGAGCCAGGCCCGCTGATGCTCTTCGTGCTCGGCTTGGCCCACCACCTGCAGGCGCGCTACGTGTTGCGGAGCATCGGTCCACCACTGCGTATCCACCGGCCAGGGGCCGGCCCAGCCCAGCACGCGGAAGCGATGTGCGCCCCAGCTCAAGGCCACGGGCACCCCGGACAGGAGGGCTTCGGCAGTAACAAAGACGGGGCGCTCGGCGGCGTCGATAAGCCGAATGCGCGCGGCCGGATGATTCGGACCACCGCCCAGCCGTGCAGGCAGGGGCGCGGGAATGCGGCCGGGCCACTCGCCCTGCGGCGGTGCGTCACGCTGCTCGCCATAGGGCACGTACTCGATGCGCTCGGCTACCCCACGGCCGCCCACTGCCCGCGGCTGCAGCACGCGGTCAACCCCCAGCTGCGATTGCACACGGGCGATCACGCGTTTGACCTGCTCCTGCGAGCCTTCCCCGCCCCAGAGGCCGGTGGCGGACGGGACGGCAACCTCCACCGGCTCCAGCGCTAGGCGGCGGATGGCCGCGCCCTCACCAGTAGCGCGCGTGAGCCAGCCATCGAGCTGCCAGCGCACGCGGTCCGCGGTGGCCTGCTCCGTCAGCGCTTCCTGCGTGCGCCATACCCGCGCCAGCTCCTCACCGGTGTCAAACTCCGCTACCACGCGCAGCCGCAGGCACACCTTGCCGGCCTCCTCCAAGCGGGCATGCAGCCGAGCCGCGAGTTGGCGAGCCGCGAACGCCGCCGCATCCACGCGCTCGATGCGCTCTTCCATCTCCACCGCCAGATCCGGGCGCGCCAGCTCTGGGGCCACGCGCCTATCCGCACGGGCCTGGGCCAGTTCGTGGGCACGCCGGCCAGGCTCACCAAACCGGGTAGCTACCTGCTTAAACGGCAGCGCAGCCAAGTCGCCCAGACGCCGCACGCCTAGCTTATCCAGCTGCGCGATAAACCCAGCCTCAAAGCCCAAGGCCTCATCGGCCGCCAGCACACCTACGGGCTGGGTGGCCAAAAACTCCCGCGAGCCGCCCTCCGGCACCACTGCGCCCACACCACGGTGCCGGGCCGCGATGACGGCCGTGGCAATCTCATCGGCGACGCCGAGGGTGGAGTCGAAGCCGGCGTACGAAGAGGCGTCGACAAGCATCTCTAGTGCTTTCTCCCCGTGGTAGCGCAGAGCCGCGCCCGCATCCACAATCGCCAGGCCTGGGCGCAACACCTCCACCGAGGACGCCACCACATCTAAGCCGGCCGCGACCTCCGCAAACGCCGCGCCATCCCGATCCGGATTGGCCTCCACCACTGCGGCCTCGGGGCACAGCGCTTGGGCCTGGCGCAGGCGCATCCCGCGCCGAACACCCGCCCGGCGCGCCCTCCTATCGCACACCGCCACCGCGTGATTGCGCGCAATAATCATAGGACCCTGCCCGCCGGCGGCCTGGATGGGCCAATCCGGAAACCACACGGCCGCTACCCTCATACGGCCTCCAACCGGCGGCGCTGCCCCACCGTGAGCACCCCGCGCGAGGTAGCCTGCTTCGAGGTCACCTCCACGTCCATGTCCACGCCGCGAATGCGCCCACTGCCCTTGCCGACGCCCCGATAGGCACTCACCCGCGCCCCTATCCCCACCGCCGTGCCGGGCAGGCGCGTGCCCACCGTAAGCACGGCCGCGCGCCCGCCGCGCACCTTCGCCAGCACCGGCCGCGCCTTGGTAGGGCTCACCTCGCCGGGCGGCCCATGGTGGACAACAAGGTCTAGCCCTTCCGCCAATACTCCCGCCACCATCCAGGATTCCAAGCCCGGATCCGGCACGGTTACCACGCGTTCGATAGCACCCTCCTCGGCCACTTGTGCGAGTAGCAAATCCGGCCACCCCACCACTCCCACATACCCGCCGCGGGCGGTGAGATGACAGATAAGCTCCACCACCAGCGCCGGGCAGTTCACACAGTGCACCACCTGCCGGCGCGCCAGCCCACCTGCGGGAAGCAAGCGCGCCAGGCCAGGGAGCGTATCTACCAGCTCTTCTTCCGGGCCGCGCTCCATAGCGCGCATGCGGGTACGCAGCATCGCCACGCGGTCCGACCTACTTAGCCCGGCCACCGCTTTCTCTAGGCGAACGCTCGTTTGACTCACCCGAATAGTATGAACCCTCACCCGGACACATGCAAGTGTATGTTCGAATGGTAGCCTTAGCGGCATGAACTTCAACGCTGCCTACGGCGCCATGCGCGAGCACACCACCCCCATCCCCACTCCGCCATGGGTGCGCTTGGGCTCGTCCATCCTCATCGGTGCGGCCGTGGCACTCTTGGCAAGCCGCGCGCATATCTTTGCCGCACTGGTTGGGGCGCTCGTATGCCTCGTGGCGGCCTTCGTCCTCGTCTTTGCCCACCCCTACCGCCGTGCGATGCGCGCTTATGC
Organism: Corynebacterium sp. MSK074; assembly: GCF_030229735.1. Taxonomy (NCBI): domain Bacteria; kingdom Bacillati; phylum Actinomycetota; class Actinomycetes; order Mycobacteriales; family Corynebacteriaceae; genus Corynebacterium; species Corynebacterium sp. MSK074. The sequence continues at coordinate 25,703 of NZ_JASPIX010000014.1, read as the reverse complement.
CGACAAGCGCAATGTCGCTCTAGTTCCTACCATCGCACAGCTCGTGCCACTGATGATTCTGTGGCTTATGGTGATGCTCGCGCCCATCGTGGCCCTACCCGCGTGGGGTGCCGGGCTGGTGTGGCTAGTGGTCTTTGGGCTGAGCTTTTTCGTCTTCCCCCATGTAGATGGCACGCGCCGGCTCGCGTTTGCCTAATCTATACGACACTTTTCGGGGTTATCCACAGCTTTTCCGGCCCGCGGCGGGTATGCGGGCCGGGTTATCCACAGAATCGGCCGTGGCGGTTGCGCCGGCCCTGCGCCGGTATGGGTGCGCGCCGTAGCGTTACAGGCATGAACGCACTCGAGACCTACCTCACCGCCTTGGGCCCTGGCATGGACATCATCGCCGGGTGCCAAGGCATGTCTGGGTCCGAGCTCATGGACCGCGGCGCGCCCGATGCCATCGCCGCCGATCTGCTGCTTTTGTGCGAAAGCTACTTCGGCCGCACCAAATTTACGCGCCTGCAGCGCCGCGCTATTGCCGACGCCCGCCGCAACACCCACTCCATCGCCACCCTTGCCGCCCTAGAACGCATTGTTAACCGCGCGCCCAGCAAGAAGCAGGCCTGGCAGCTGCGCGCGGAATGCTGCGCGATGACCGGCTCGATGAGCCACATCCTTAAACACGCCCGACGGCGCCTGCGCGAGATGAAAGACAACACCGTAACCCCAGGCGTACGCACTTACCGACGCCCCAATGACTACTGGACGCTGGCCATCACCGGAACCTCTAGTTTCATCGCGGATCTCAACGCCGCCCTGGCCGCGACCGGAAAGCAATCGCTCGAGGCGGTAGAAAAGATCTTCTTTGACCAAGCTGCGGCCGCGCGGGCAGAAGTGGTGACCAATGCCATCGTGCCGTTAGACAAATTCATCCGCATCCGCGACGGCCGCGGCGATGATATCGAGCTCGATCTGACCAATGGCGCCACCATCACCGGCACCGAATATCTGCGCCGCGTGCTCAACGACGTCGGCTTTGCTGGCGACAAAGAAACCGGCTACGTCACGCTCGTGCACCCCGAGGAAGGTCCGGTTAATCTCTACCGCACGGCGCGCGTGGCCAATGACAAGCAGCGCATTATGGCCGCTGCAGAAAATCCACGCTGCGCCTGGCCGGGCTGCAACCAACCGGCCGACCTCTCCCAAGTCCACCACCTCAAGGCGTGGAGCAATGGCGGGGAGACGAATATGAAAAACCTGGTCATGTGCTGCGCTTACCATAATGGTGTCAACGACGATGACCCCAACGCCCCACCTCGGCGCGGCCGCCTCGAGCGGGTGGGCGGGCGCATTGTGTGGCGGCCACCGTTTACCCCGCGTGAGTAAACGCCGGCGCCAAAACGAGCGAAAGGCGCTCAGCACTAGACTGAGCGCCTTCTACGCATGCCGTTTTACTCCCACTCGATGGTTCCCGGTGGCTTGGAGGTGCAGTCCAAGACCACGCGGTTGACGTCCTTAACCTCGTTGGTGATGCGGGTAGAAATCTTCTCCAGCACCTCGTACGGCAAGCGAGTCCAGTCCGCGGTCATGGCGTCCTCCGAGGACACTGGGCGCAGCACGATCGGGTGGCCGTAAGTGCGGCCGTCGCCCTGCACGCCAACGGAGCGGACATCGGCCAGCAGTACTACCGGGCACTGCCAAATCTGGTCATCCAGGCCGGCATTGGTCAGCTCGGTGCGAGCAATAAGGTCTGCCTCGCGTAGCGTCTCCAAGCGCTCCTCGGTTACCTCACCGATGATGCGGATACCCAAGCCCGGGCCAGGGAATGGCTGGCGGCTAACGATCTCTTCTGGCAAGCCCAGCTCGCGGCCGACGGCGCGAACCTCGTCTTTAAACAGCAGGCGCAGCGGCTCGACCAGCTTGAACTCCACGTCATCTGGCAGACCGCCGACATTGTGGTGAGACTTAATATTCGCCGTGCCATCGCCGCCGCCAGACTCGACAACGTCCGGGTACAGAGTGCCTTGGACGAGGTAGTCGATGGTGGAGCCTGCGGGGGCGTCGTCAAGCACGCCTGCAACCGCGCGCTCAAAGGAACGGATAAACTCCGCGCCGATGGCCTTGCGCTTGGCTTCTGGGTCGCTAACGCCTGCCAGCTTTTCCAGGAAGGCAGCGCGCTCATCCGCAGTCACCAGCTTCGCGCCGGTGGAGGCAACGAAGTCCTTTTCTACCTGCTCGCGCTCGCCGGCACGCAGCAAGCCGTGGTCAACAAAGACACAGGTGAGGCGATCACCAATGGCACGCTGCACCAGTGCGGCCGCCACAGCGGAATCTACACCGCCGGACAGACCACAAATAGCGCGGCCTTCCTCGCCCACCTGTGCGCGGACATCCGCGATGAGCTGCTCGGCGATATTATCGGCCGTCCAATTCTGCTCTAGGCCAGCGATCTCGGTAAGGAAACGGGTAAGCACCTCTTGGCCGTGCGGCGAGTGGAGCACCTCAGGGTGGTACTGCACGCCGGCCATCTGCTTGGCTGGGCACTCCATAGCAGCAACGGGAGCACCGGCCGAAGTAGCAGTAACCTCAAAGCCTTCGGGAGCGGCAGATACGGCATCGCCGTGGGACATCCACACTTTGTGGGTAGCCTCCAGGCCTTCGTGAAGTACACCGCCCTTAACATTCATATCGGTGCGGCCGTACTCACGCTCGCCGGTGGAAGAGACAGTGCCACCAAGCGCATGGTTCATGGCCTGGAAGCCGTAGCAAATGCCGAAAACCGGAATGCCGAGCTCAAGTAGCTCCGGCTTGAGGGCCGGGGCACCATCGGCGTATACGGAAGATGGTCCACCCGACAAAATGAGAGCGGCTGGATCCTTTGCTTTAATTTCCTCTACAGAAGCGGAGTTGGGGACAACCTCGGAGTAAATCTTGGCCTCGCGCACGCGGCGGGCAATAAGCTGCGCGTACTGAGCGCCAAAGTCCACAACGAGGACGGGGCGCGGGGTAGTATTTGGCTTAGTCACGCCCCATAGTCTAACCCACTAAACTGATAGCTTATGAAGCGCTTGGCTATTGTGCTCGCCGCGGGGCTGTTGTTGTGCGGTTGTGACACCACCCCAACTACGGCCGAGGTGGCGTCTGCGCTGGATGAACAAGGCCCGCAACAGGTGACGCTTCCGGCCGCGGAAGTCTTTGGAAGCGAGTGGGATGAGTGGGTTCCATTGTGCGGCACGCAGCAGGCAGAGCGCGTGGGACATCCAGAAGTAGCGCAAAATTCGGTGGTTCTACGCGCGAGCGGCGAAGAAAAGGTTGTAGAGCTCAATCCCACGGGAGTACGCGTGTGCCCAGTCCACAACTCAGGGCAATGGCGGCCGATGACGGGCAAGACCACGTGGAGGCGCGAAGGCGGCTGGCAATTGGTTTCCTAACCACTCTCCTACCTCGCCACCTGGCATCTGTTCAGCGGCGAAGGAAGCAATAGGGCAAAGAAACGCGGCTGCGCCAAGAAGGCACAGCCGCGTCGGGGACTCTCGCGCGGATTAGTAGCGAACGGCGAGTTCGACCTTCTGGAAGGACTTCAGGTCGGTGTAGCCACACTTGGCCATGGAACGGCGCAGCGCGCCGACCAAGTTGGTGCGGCCGAAGGGCTCGCTGGAGGGACCGTGCAGCACGGTTTCCAGCGACGGGGCGGCCGACTCTTCGGCGGCTTCGGCCGAGGTACCGGTGGTGAGGAAATCGACGTCCAAGTCGGTATCGGCCCCGGAGAACTGGACGAAGCCGCGTGGGAAACGCGGGTGGCCGGCCGTGGCGGGCCAGTACCAGCCCTTGCCGCCGGCCTCGCGGGCCTGGGCAAGCAGTGGGCCGAGAGCAACACCGTCAGCGCCGCAGGCGAAGGCCTTGGCAATATTGCCGGAGTTTTCAAACTCGGTATCGGCGATGATGTGGACATAACGGCCGCCGGTCTCGTCGAGGTAGTCGCGGCGGGCTGCGGCGGCGTCGGCAATCGCGGTGCCCATGGCCGAGTCGATGCCCACGGTCTCGGCGTTGGTGGTCACACCCGCGCCTACGATGACGCCGGCCGCGCCGGTGCGCATCAGGTGTAGCGCGGTGGTGTAGTCGGTGACTCCGCCGGCAATGACGGGAACGTCAAGGGAGCCAATGAACTCCTTGAGGTTCAGCGGCTCACCGCCGGTAGCCACGTGCTCGGCCGAGACCAGGGTGCCCTGGATAAACAGCAACTCGGCACCGGCCGCGATGACCTTCGGAGCCATCTCGCGAGCATTTTGCGGAGAAACGCGCACAGCAACGGTAACTCCGGAGTCGCGGACTTGGGAGATGCGCTCGGTAAGGAGGGCGTCGTCAAGCGGGGCGGCGTGCAGCTCCTGGATGATGGAGTTATCGCCCGGCTGCGAGTAAATGCGGGCCAGGGCGCCCTCGAGGTCCTTGTGGCGACCCCACAGGCCCTCGGCATTGATGACACCCAAGCCGCCTTGCTTGCCCATCTCGATGATGAACTCGGGGGTGGCGAGCGCATCAGTGGGGTGGGACACGAAGGGGATGTCGAAGGTATAGGCGTCGATGTGCCAGGTGGTGTCCACGTCCTTGGAGGAACGGGTGCGGCGCTGCGGCACGATGGATAGTTGCTCTAGATCGAAGGTGCGGCGGGCCTCGCGGCCGATGCCGATTTCGGCGTATTCACGCATGATATTCCTAGCGGTAGTTTGGTGCTTCTGCGATTTGCTGCAGGTGGTGCGGGTGGGATTCCTTTAGGCCCGCGGCGGTGATTTGGACGAAGCGCTTGGTCTTCAGCTCGGCCAGGGTGGCGGAGCCGGTATAGCCCATGGAAGCGCGCAGGCCGCCGATAATCTGGTGCACGATGGCATCGATATCGCCGCGGAAGGGCACGCGGCCCTCGACGCCTTCCGGAACCAGCTTGTCCTCGCTGCGGACGTCGGCCTGGAAGTAGCGGTCCTTGGAGTAGGAGCGCTTCTCGCCGGAAAGTCCGCGGCCCTGCATGGCGCCCATGGAGCCCATGCCGCGGTAGCGCTTGTACTGCTTGCCCTGGTAGACCACGATATCGCCGGGGGCTTCGGTGGTGCCGGCAAACATGGAGCCCAGCATGACGGTATCGGCGCCGGCCGCCAGGGCCTTGGCGACGTCGCCGGAGTACTGCATGCCACCATCGCCGATAACCGGCACACCGGCCGGGCCAGCTACTGCGGCGGCCTCCATCAGGGCCGTAATCTGCGGCGCGCCCACGCCGGCGACGACGCGGGTGGTGCAAATGGAGCCCGGACCGATGCCGACCTTGATGGCGTCGGCGCCGGCATCGATCATTGCCTGGGCGGCCTCACGGGTGGCGAGGTTACCGCCGATGACATCAACCTTGGAACCGAAATCCTTCTGCACGCGGGAGACCATTTCCAGCACGCGGTTGTTGTGGGCGTGGGCGGAGTCGACGACGAGGGCGTCCACGCCGGCGTCGACAAGCGCGGCGGCGCGCTGGTAGGACTCTTCCCCGGTACCGATGCCGGCCGCAACCAACAGGCGGCCGGCCGAGTCCTTGGACGCGTTGGGATACTGCTCGGTCTTGACAAAGTCCTTGACGGTAATCAGGCCGGTGAGCTTATTATCCGCATCGACGATGGGCAGCTTTTCCACCTTATTGGCCGAAAGCAGTTCGAGGGCTTCCTTCTTAGATACACCCTCGCGCGCAACAACAAGCGGCATGGCCGTCATGACTTCGCTGACCTTGCGGTCAAAGTCAGGCTCGAAGCGCATATCGCGGTTGGTGCAAATGCCCATCAGGGTGCCGTCCTCGTCTACCACCGGCAGGCCGGAGATGCGGAAGCGGGCGCACAGCGCGTCTACTTCCCCGATGGTCATATCCGGGCGCGCAGTGATGGGGTCGGTGACCATGCCGGACTCAGAGCGCTTCACAATCTCTACCTGCTCGGCCTGGTCCTCGGTAGACAGGTTGCGGTGCAGCACGCCGATGCCACCCTGGCGGGCCATGGCAATGGCCATGCGGGCCTCGGTCACGGTATCCATGGCGGCCGAGGCAAGCGGAACGCCGAGGCGGATATTGCGGGTAAATTGCGCGCCGGTATCGACCTCGGAGGGCACGATATTGGATTCGGCGGGCAAAAGGAGCACATCATCAAAGGTCAGGCCGCGCAGGGCTACCTTGTTCGGGTCATCTCCACCAGTATGAATACGGTTCTCGCTCATCGAGGTCTCTCCTTAACAGGTTTAGCGGCTACCACAACTGTAGTGCGTTGCCGGCCGACGACACCATTTGGGCAGGGGGTAAATTGCCTCGGGAGGGTAAGTTCAATAGGCTCGCAGGCGTGAACTTCTTCGCCAATATGCCCCGCGATCCTTTCGCCGATGACCCGAATGACCCTGCCTCCTTCCTAGAGGAGGACGAGCAGGTCATGCCGCTTACTGACGACGACCGGATCGCCATCATCCACGACCTCGCGCTGGTGCAGAAATTCGCGTCCATCCTCGGCCCGCGTGGCATCGATGGCATCTTCTTCCTGTGCGAGGATTGCCAGGAGAACCACTTCTATGAGTGGGATATTATGGCCGCTAATATGCGCGCCACCCTCGAAGGCGAGCTAGCGCCGGTGCATGAGCCCGGCGCCGAGCCCGATCCCTCCCGCTACGTGCCTTGGGACTACGCCTTGGGTTATTTGGATGGCCTGGAGGGCCGCTAGCTTCTACTGCTGCTGGCCCAACTCGATGGTGGTCGTCGGCTCATCCTCAACGTTGGGATTGGGCTGCGGGTTTGGCTGCCCCTGTTCCGTGACCACCACGGTTTCGGTGGCGTACTGAGTTTCGGTCACGGTGGCCTGCTCCGGCTGCTGTTCCGGTTGCGAAGCTTCTTCCGCCACGGTTTCGGTGGCAGTCTCCGTCACGGTGTGCGGGGTGGGCTTCGGGTGCGCAGAGCGCTTTCGATCCGCCTCGCGGTTGGCGGCGATGGCCTTTTCTTCTTTGCCTTCGGCCTCATCCAGCTTGGCGCGGGCGTCCTTCATCAATTCGCGAGCGCCTTCAATATCACCTTCGGCCGCGCGAGATTCCATCTCTTCCAGCGTGCCGGCCAGCTCTACATTGCGGGTCTTATCGCCCTTATCAAAGGTCCCGGCGTGCAGCATGGCTCCACCGGCTCCAGCGATAACTAGGGTTGCGGCGGCCGCACCGATAAGCCCATGTACGAACGGGCCGCCACGGCGGCGCTTGCGGGCCTGGCCTAGGTCGATGACCTCAGGCTCAGCATCGGCGCCTTCTACCAGCGGGGCTGGAGGCATCTGCTTGTCGACGTCCCCCTTTAACTCCAGCAGCAGCTCCGCCAGGTCATCCTGGCCGTCGGAAGGGTTAGTTCCCTTCGAAAGCTCGGTGAGGAATGCATCATCATCTACCAAGGGCTGGAGCTGGTCTGCTAGGCCGGCATTATCGCCGTGGTGCTTCGGTGCCATGATGGTGTCTCTCCCCCTTCCTTTCTATTAAGAGATATCTGCTGTAAGAGTCGGCCTCTAGGCCCTTAGCGCGCAGTTTCCTGGGCGGCTTGGAGAGCCTTTCGCAATTGAGCGAGTGCTCGGTGTTGTGCGACACGAACCGCACCTGGGGTGGAACCCACAATTTCCGCGGTCTCTTCTGCCGACAAACCGTTGAACACGCGCAGAATAACGATGTTTTTCGCCTTGTCACTTAACGTATCGAGCAAGGCGCGCATTCTGTTACTACCGTCGGCCTCCAATGCCCACTCTTCAGGGGTTGCGTCACGCGCGGAGTCTTCCGGAATTTCTTCGGTAGGGGTGGACTTATCGCGCCCCATGGCGCGGTGGGCATCGGTGACCTTATTGAACGCGATGCCGTAGACATAGGCCATAAATGGGCGGCCTGTGTCCTCGTAGGAGCCAATAGAGGTGGCCACTGCAAGGCAGATCTCTTGGGCTACATCCTCCGCGGTAGGTTGGCGGCCGCCGCCGATGCGGGCGCGGCAGTAGCGCAGCACCTGCGGGTGAATGATCCGCAGGACTTTTTGCAGCGCTCGACGGCTGCCGTCGACGGCATGCGGGACGAGATCCGCTAGCTCCTGTTCCTTATCACTCACGTATGCACCCTCTGACATGTTTTAAACCGGTAACTAACCATATTGGCACACGGGAAGTTTATGCAAAGGCGACGCGCGACCCCAGCGCCTGCACAACCCGAGCGGCAGAAAATTCACAAACCGTTAACCTTTGTCGTTTCCGCTGGTAAACCGTGGTACCGGAGGGGAGATCAAGGGAAGAATACCTAAAAGTCAAAAATAGGTAACCCATCGTTAACCCACGCGCGAAACACTACGTGAGGTTGCTTCCCGCGACACTGCGGAAGCAACACAAGAATTCTCGCCCTTACAAAGGAGCTAAGTAACGTGTCTCAGCCTCATTTGCTTCCCGGTCCCACCGCTGACCTGTGGGATTGGCAGCTACAAGGCGCCTGCCGCGGAGAAAACTCGGACGTGTTTTATCACCCAGATGGCGAGCGCGGCCGCGCCCGCGCCCAGCGCGAGAACCGCGCCAAGGCCATCTGCAATTCCTGCCCGGTCATTGATCTGTGCCGCGAGCATGCTCTGCAATCCGCCGAGCCTTACGGCGTCTGGGGCGGAATGAGCGAATCCGAGCGCGTCATTGCGCTGCGCCAGCGCCGCCGCGCCGCCGCGCCGGTCAACGCTTAAGGCAGAAGGTTAGGGGGAGACGAGGGCGTCGGCAAGAAAGCGCCCCGTCACCGAGTCTTGCTGCTCGGCTAGGTCGGCCGGGGTGCCGCTAAAGACCAGCTGGCCACCGGCCGAACCGGCGCCGGGACCCAAGTCGATGGCGTGATCCGCATGCGCGAGAACGGCCAGATTGTGGTCGATGCAGATGACGGTGTGCCCGGAGTCCACCAGCTCATCCAGCAGCGCCAGAATCCGGGCGATATCTGCCGGGTGCAGGCCGGTCGTGGGCTCATCGAGGACCAGTACATCAGCGGTAGACTTCTTATCGCTCAGGTGCGCTGCGAGCTTGAGGCGCTGGCGCTCGCCGCCGGACAAGGTAGACAGCGGCTGGCCTAAGGTGACATATCCCAGGCCGACGGTGCACAGGGTATCGCAGATTTTCGCCGCGGCCGGTGCCCTCGCACTCGGGACACATGCCGCCGGTGCGCTCGAACCGGCGCACCTCCTTGGTGCCGTTGACCTCGATGGCGCCCTGGCCGGAGGCGGAGGGCACATTGAAGGAGTAGGCCGCCGGGCCGCCGGCGCGCGGGGTGGCCATGCGCGAGTACAGCACGCGCAGCATGGCAGTGATATCGGTGGCGGTGCCAAAGGTGGAGCGAGAGGAGGCGGCCATGGGCTCCTGGCCCACCACGATGGCGGCCGTGAGATGCTCTAGCTTATCGACGTCCGGCCGGGCCAACGACGGCATAAACCCCTGCACGAATCCTGGGTAGGTCTCGTTGATAAGCCGCTGGGACTCGGCTGCGATGGTGTCGAAGACCAGGGAGGATTTGCCGGATCCGGACACACCGGTAAAGACGGTGAACTGGCGCTTGGGGATGGACAGCGAGATATTGCGTAGGTTGTTTTCGCGTGCGCCGGTGACCTTGATGTAGTCCACGGCCCTAGTCTAGGCACAACAAAACCCGCCACGCGGCAAGCGGGGCGGGCGATGTTGGGAAGGTTTAGTGCTGGTGGCCGTGACCGGCGTCAGCAGGCTGCTCTTCCTGTGGCTTTTCCACCACGGAGGCCTCGGTGGTCAGAACCATGCGGGCCACGGAGGTGGCATTGACCACGGCGGAGTGGGTGACCTTCACCGGGTCGATAATGCCGTTATCGATGAGGTTGCCGTACTCGAGAGTATTGGCGTTGAAACCCTCACCGTTGGACATCTCGGCAACGCGGGAGACGACGACGGCGCCGTCGAGGCCAGCATTTTCGGCGATCCAGAACGCCGGACGGGTCAGGGCGCGGGCGACGGCGAGAACGCCGACCTTAGCCTCGCCCTCGAAGCCCTCGGCAAAGGACTCGAGTTCCTTGGAAATCTGGACCAGCACGGAGCCGCCGCCGGCGATGACGCCCTCTTCGACGGCCGCGCGGGCCGCGTTGATGGCATCTTCGACGCGTAGCTTGCGCTCGTTGACCTCGGTCTCGGTAGCGGCGCCGACGCGGATGACGGCCACGCCACCGGAAAGCTTAGCCAGGCGCTCCTCGAGCTTTTCCTTGTCCCAGGTGGAATCGGTGCGCTCGATCTCGCGACGGATCTGCTCGCGGCGTTCCTCTACTGCTTCAGCGGTGCCGCCGCCATCGACGATGACGGTGTCATCCTTGGTGATGGTCACGCGGCGGGCAGAACCGAGCACGTCGAGGCCAGCCTCGTTGAGGTTGACGCCCACCTCTGGGTCGATGACGGTGGCGCCGGTAACGACGGCCAGGTCATCCATGAATCCCTTGCGACGCTCGCCAAAGTACGGGGCCTTCACGGCCGCGACCTTGAGCACCTTGCGGATGGAGTTGACGACGAGCGCCTGCAGCGGCTCGCCCTCGACATCTTCCGCAATGATGAGGGTCGGGCGGTTGGTCTCGGCGATCTTCTCCAGCAGCGGCAGGAAGTCCGGCAGGGAGGAGATCTTGTTGCGGACGAGCAATACTGCGGCGTCGTCCAGCACGGCGTGGTAGGTCTCTTCCTCCGTAGCGAAGTACGGGGAAAGGTAGCCCTTGTCAAAGGAAATACCCTCGGTGACATCGACGGCGGAGTCAATGGTCTGGGATTCCTCGACGGTGACAACGCCGTCCTTGCCCACCTTGTCCATGGCGCCAGCAACCATCTCGCCGACCTCTGGGTCACGGGAGGAGACGGTGGCTACCTGGGCGATTTCAGAGGAGGAGTTGACCGCGGTGGCGCGGGCCTTGAGCTCCTCGACGGCCTTTTCGGCCGCCGCCGCGATGCCGCGGTTGAGCTCGATGGGGTTGGCGCCGGCCGCTACGTTGCGCAAGCCTTCAAAGATGAGAGCCTGGGCCAGCAAGGTAGCGGTGGTGGTGCCGTCACCCGCGGTGTCATTGGTCTTGACCGCAACGGACTTGACCAGCTGCGCGCCGAGGTTCTCGAAGGGCTCTTCGATGTCAATATCGCGGGCGATGGTCACGCCGTCATTGGTGACGGTGGGGCCACCGAAAGCCTTGGACAGCACGACGTTGCGGCCGCGCGGGCCGAGGGTGACCTTGACGGCATCAGCCAGCGTATCGACGCCGCGCTGGATTCCCTCGCGGGCTTCTTGGTCGAATGCAATGAGCTTTGCCATATTTGGGCCTACTTCTCGATGACGGCGAGCAGGTCACGGGAGGACAGCAGCAGGTACTCCTCGCCGTTGTACTTCAGCTCGGTGCCGCCGTACTTGGAAAAGACCACGGTATCGCCTTCGTTGACGCCTACCGGGGTGACCTCACCCTTGTCGTTGGTGCGGCCTGGGCCTACGGCAACGACGGTAGCTTCCTGCGGCTTTTCCTTGGCGGAATCCGGGATAACCAGGCCGGAAGCGGTGGTGGTTTCAGCTTCTACGATCTGTACGAGGACGCGGTCCTCGAGAGGCTTAATGTTTGCCATGATGTTTCCTCCGTAGTGTTCGTATGCGCACCGGTATGGCGCGCGCGTGCCGGTTGTGGATGTCCAGCACAGCCGTCGTCGCGGGTGAACAACTGTGGGTCAAACAACCTGATTAGCACTCTACCCTCGTGACTGCTAACCCTCAACAATGACCCGGCCCACATTCCTACGCCCTCAGCGATCCTTTCAGCGCTCTCGTTGCCCGGCGTGGACAAAGCCGGCCAGCGCCAGCTTGACGACGCCCAGCGCGATAAACATGGCACCAAAAATCACGGCGAAGGCCGACCACCACAGCTCGTCTACCAGCGTTCGGCCGAAGGAAGCCTGTGGGGTGAGCAGGTGGTGGAGTGGGAGGAGCGTCGCCAAGCACAGCGCCCAGACCACGCCGGCCGCAGTCAGGGTGAGGCACGCCGCCTCCCCCACTTGCACGCGCGCCCAGGCCGAGGGGGTGGCGCCAGCCAGGGTGAGGCCGTGGATATCGGAGTCGATGCGCCCGCGCATCAGCAGTGAGGTAAGCACGGCGCCCACGATGCTGGGTGCAAAGACCGGCCCTAAAAGGGCGACAAAGACCTGCCACGAGGACAAGGTGCCGCCGGCGCCTGCGTCGTTCCCAAAGCGCAGGCCCGAGCCGACGGCGACGATAAAGCCGCCGAGGAGCACCCACGGCACGATGTGTGGGGTGGAAAAGTGCCGGCGCACCCGCACGTTGGCCCCGGCGATGCCGGCCGCGCGGGTCCATTGGTCGATACCGGGCATGAGCCAAGGTAAGAAGAGGGCGACGAGGATGACAAGCCCCATCTCGGCCGACAAGAGGTCACCCGGGTCATCGATGTGCAGGCACCCGTAGACCGTGCCGCCGATAGCCGCGGCCGCAAGCAGGAATTTCACCAGAAGCCACATCGGGTGTGCGGGAGTACGCGGCCGGAAAACGCGGCGCAGTGGAGGCAGCGCACCAACCAGGGCCGCGGACGTGCAGACGGCTACCGCAATGGCGGTGACCTGGCCGGTAATGGCGATATCCGGCATGGGGATTCCGTCGCTGCGCAGGGCGCGCACGCACGGTGCGAGCAGCGGACGGGCCGGCAGCACACCGAGGAGCCCGGCGGCCGCGCTGACCACTGCGACGTGGCCCAGGATGAAAGAGAGAATCATCCAGCCGGGCATGCCCACCATGCGCCAGGAGCGGTAGACCGGCTCGCGCTCGGCAATGATAAGGCGCATCTGCGATAGCGTCACCAACACCACCACGCACAGGGCCATGCCGAGCACCGTGCCACCCAGCGAGCCGGCGGGGTTCTCTTCGGCCCCGGAGGAAGCCACCAGCATGGCCAGCGCCAGAGTGCACGAGGTGGAAGACACTACCAAGGTCAGCGCCACGGCCAGCCACGATAGCCAATTGGACCGTAGGTCCTTAAGCCACACCAACATGGGCCACCTCCTCTAAGGAGATGATCCGGTCGGCCGCCTCAGCGGCGAGGTGCGAGTGGGTCACCATGACCACGCTGGCGCCATCGCGGGCGGCGGCGCGCAGGTGGGAAAGGACGGTGGATGCGGTGGCGTCGTCAAGCGCGCCCGTGGGTTCGTCGGCGAAGATATAGGGCGCCTGGGCCAGCAGTGCCCGGGCGACGGCCACGCGTTGCTGCTGCCCGCCGGAAAGCTGCGCGGGCAGGCGGCGCTCCAACCCGCTAAGGCCGAGCGAGTCAAAGACCTCCGCCACCTTGCCGCGTGTAGGGCGCCGGCCGGAAAAGCGCGCGGTCAAGGTGGCATTGCGCTGGGCGTTGAGGGATTCCAGCAGGTTATAGTCCTGGAAAACAAAGGCTCGCTGCTTGCGCCCCGGCGCATTGACTCGGCCGGAGGTGGGCTTATCGAGCCCGGATAGCAGGTTCAACAGCGTGGTTTTCCGCTGCCGGAAGGTCCCATGATGGCGACGAATTCGCTCGGGGCGATGGACACAGTGACGCGATTGAGCACAGTGCGGCGGCCGTAGCGCTTGCTGAGGTTGTCTGCTTTTAACATGCCTTTGATTCCACTCGGCCGCGCAGAAGAAAGACATGGGGCGGGCTACCGGGAAAATGGTAGAGCTAGCTCTACTGCCCCACCCTGGGTAAGGCGGCTAGGCTCATGGGTTATGCGAACCCTCAAAGCCTGCGCGTGGAGCCTCGTCCTCGGCGCGCTATTTATCCCGGCATTGGTGCTTTCGGTGCTGATGCTGCCGTGGATTCCGCTGGTGGGACGCGCCGCGGAATTTGTCGGCCGGTTGGGTGCGCGGTGGATGGGCGTGGAGATCCCACCCCGGCGCGCAGGCCGGTGGTTTGATTGGCAGCAGTTTTATCACCTTATTGTGCAGCTATTGCTTTCGGCTGCCTGCTTTGCCGCGTGGACCGCCGTGGGCTTTTCGGCGGGCGTGCTGGCAATTGCGCCGTTCGTGCCAAAGGCCGAATTCTCCTTTGGCGAGTGGTCCACCACCAACCGGCCGCTCATTTTCTTCACCTGCTGGCTTACCGCGGCGTTGCTGGTGGCTTTATTGGTAGGGCTTAACCGCCTGTTGGTCTTGGCATCGACCTCGCTAACCCGCCTAGCGTTGAGCCCTTCGGCCGAGGAATTGGCGGCCTCGCGTGCCACGCTTATCGATGCCTTCTCCGGCGAGCGCCGCCGCATCGAGCGCGAGCTGCACGATGGCCCGCAGCAGTACCTCACTGCGCTCAAGCTCAACCTGGCCGCGGCGAAATTGCAGGCCCCTCCGGAGGCGCAACCGGCCTTGGCCGATGCGGAGCATAATGCCTCTTTGGCCCTCGCCTCCCTGCGGACGACGGTGCGCGGCATCGCCCCGCAGGTGCTTTTCGACGCCGGACTTATCCCCGCCCTCGACGAACTCCTCGCCCACTCCGGGCTGGAGACCGAACTACACGTCGAAGGCGCCGAGCGCTCAGTGGATGAAACCACTGCCCTGCTGGCTTACCACGCGGTGGCCGAGGCGCTTACTAATGCGTCCAAGCACGGCGCGGCCACTGAGGCGATGGTAACGGTTGCTTTCGGGCAGATGCTGCGCCTAGACATCGTTGATAATGGCTCCGGACCCTGCCCCGGCCCCGGAGCTGACCTCGGCCACACGGCCAAGGAGCCAGCTGAGACGGGCACCGGTCTCGCCGGGCTGCGCGAGCGCGCCGCCGCACTAGGCGGCACGGTGAGCTTTGCCGCGGCTCATGACGCGGCTGTGGGTGAACGCGGTGGCCGGCTGCAGGTCGAATTACCGCTGAAGGAGGCCGAATGAAACTACTACTGGCGGAAGATTCCGCGCTGCTGCGCGCGGGGCTCGAGCAGCTACTCAGCGCCCTGGGCCATAGCGTTACGGTGACCACGGATGCCGAAGAACTGCGAGCTATTGCCGGGCAGGAAGATTTTGACCTGATTATCAGCGATGTGCGCATGCCACCGACCTTGACCGACGATGGCCTGCGCGCCGTGCATGACCTGCGTGCCGCAAATCCCACCCAGCCGGTGGTGGTGTTGAGCCAATACGTAGCGGCAAGCTACCTCGACCGTCTCTTAGAGCACGGCGGATTCGGGTACCTGCTTAAGGAACGCGTTTCTGATGTGGAAGAATTCGTGCGCACGCTAGACGAGGTCGCCCGCGGCGGCACCGTGGTGGACCCAGAGGTCGTAACTGCGCTGCTATCGGCGCGGCGTACCGGCCTAGCCCAACTCACCGCTCGCGAGCGGGAGGTACTGGGGCTCATGGCCCAAGGATTGAGCAATAAAGAAATTGAAGACACGCTCGTGCTCACCGCCGGAGCGGTAAGCAAGCATGTCTCCAATGTGTTCATGAAGCTCGGGTTTCGGCCCGAGGACTCAAACCGGAGGGTCAAGGCCGTATTGGCGTGGCTGCGCCACACCGAGCGCTAGCCAATGGGGCGACGCTCGCTACTTCTTCGAGCTGAGCCCGCCGAAAATATCGCTGGAGCTCAGGGAGCTGCTGCCTTCCGGATCCTTGGGCACCTCTGGGGTGTCTGGGTCGGTGGACTCGGTGGAGTCGGCGGGGTTGGTGGCGTCGTCGGCAGGCGCAGCACTGCGGTCCTTCTTCTTGAGCGAAACCTTGTCCACCAGGGTGTTATCGCCTTCGTTGAAGGTGGTAAAGGTGAGTTTGTCATCGGAGACGTCCACGCGCATGTAGTCCTCGGTGTAGTCCTGGCGCCACATGGCGGTGGACTCATGGGCAAGCTTTGGATCGATGGTCTCCATGCGCGCGCCCTTGTGCTTCTTATTGTTGACGTCGGTGAAGTCGTAGTACTTGCCGCCGCCCGCGGTGGTGGTGGTCAGGTACAGCGCCTCGCCATCCTTGGGCTCGAGAACATCGCCGCGCTGCGGCTTTTCTTCCGGCAGGACCGGCTTATTGTTCTTCATCAGGTGGCTGCGGGTGTAGATGTGATCGTGGCCGGAGAGCACGGCATCGACGTTGAGCTCAGAGAGTACCGGAGTGAGCTTCTCGCGCAGGTTGGTGACGTCCTTATCAAAGTGATGCGAGCCCTGGGAGTATGGGCCGTGGTGCATGCCGACGACGATCCAGTCATTATCCGCGCCGCGGGATTCGATGGCCTCACGCAGGAACTGCTCGTGGCGGGCGATATCGGCGTCGGAAGAAGCATTGGAGTCCAAGCCGATGAAGAGCACGTTATTGCGCTCGAAGTAGTGGTCGCGGATATCGTCTGCTTGGTGGGGGTTGGAGAAGTGCTCATCATGATGCTTCATGGTGAGGTTATAGGTCTCGTGGTTGCCTGGGACCGTGTTGGTGGGGATATGACGGATCTCCGGGGCGGAGAAGTACGCATCGTACTGCGGCACATGGGCGCCCCACCCCTCAACCTGGTCACCCAGGGACCAGATCATGCTGGCATTCGGCACGTGGGAGGCCGCGTGGCCGATGGTCTTGCGCCACTGTTCGGCTTGGTCATCCACCTTGAGGTCCACGCCGATCTGCGGGTCAGCGACGGTAAGGAAGGACCAGTCATCGCCATTGGAGCCGGTGTTGAAGGTCTCTGGCTCGGACCAGCCGCCTTCTTCGGATCCGACGCGGTAGGAGTACTCGGTATCCGGCTGCAGGTCGGTGGCGGTGGCGAACTGGGACTTGTACAGCAAGGCGCCAAAGTCGCGCTCGTCGGCGTGGAAGGTGGTGGTGCCTTCTGGGCCGGTAACCTCGAGGACCTCGTCTGCCTTGGACTTGGTGCGCCAGGTGACCATGACCTGGGATTCATCCTCGCCCGGCTGCAGAATGGTGCGGTAGATAGGCGAGTCAGCAGCCAGCGCCGGGGTGGCGGGCACGATGGCGGTGGCGCCACCTACTGCGAGGGCGGTGGCGAAGGAGGCGACGAAGCGCGATGAACGGAGCATACAGTTTTCACCTTTGGAGTCTTAGAAGAAGCGGTACGGCTCCCTAGAACACCATAAGAATGTGAACACCGTATTACGAGCGCGCGAAAAGCGTTTGAACCCTACCTGTGAGGGGCTGGGGTTTAGAGGCTCTTATCGGAGTTGATAACGGCCGCGCGCCAGAGGGTGTATTCCTCCGGGTTATCTTCGCGGTAGTTCTTCACTGCGCGAATGCCCTGTTCCACGGATTCGATGACGGTATCGATGGTGGTGTCTTCGCCCTCGGCATCAACGAAAATGACGGGGCCGCAGATGGAGCGGATGGGGTCCTGCAGGAAGGCGGCGTTGCCGGTGGCGGCTGCGTTGCGTGCCAGGGAGGCTACCGGGTTCGGCTCGGCGCCTTCGGCTTTGGCTTCGGGGTTGTAGAGCGCGGCGTAGGTGGTGCCGTCTTCCTGGAAAACAACGGAGACGCGGTCCTCGGTGGTGCCGCCCAGGAACTGGTTGGCGTGCTCCAGCTCGAACTCCAGCTTGCGGCGGGTGAGATCAGGGTTAACAAGGAAACCGACAGTCATGAGAGAAAGCTCCTTCAGAAAGCCAAGAGGGCATGAACGCCTTTAGAGTACCGGCCCCGCGCCCCGCCTGCAGCGCGAGCGAGAAGAACTTTAGGTTAACTGCGGCTCTTCCACATCCAGCTGGGTATCGGTGCCTACGCCGAGGCCAGAGGGCTGGGCACCTTCATGGATGAGTTGCGCGCCGACGGCCGCGATCATCACGCCGTTATCGGTGCACAGGGAAAAGCGCGGCACACGCAGTTCCACCCCGGCGGCGGCGCAGCGCTCGGCGGCCAGCTCGCGCAGGCGGGAATTAGCGGCCACGCCGCCTCCCAATAGCAGCACCCGGGCGCCGGTGTCCTCGCAGGCACGCACGGCCTTGGCGGTCAGGACATCGGCCACGGCTTCTTGAAAACTGGCGCAGACATCTTCCACGCTGATGGTCTCCCCTGCCTTTTCGGCGCGCTCCACGTAGCGGGCCACGGAGGTCTTGAGCCCAGAGAAGGAGAAGTCGTGGCGGTGCGGGCCGCGCAGATCCTCGGCGCGGGACATGCCGCGCGGGAAATCGATGGTGGCCTCGCCGCGGGCAGCGAGCTTATCAATCACCGGGCCACCGGGGTAGCCCAAACCAAGGAGACGGGAAACTTTGTCGTAGGCTTCACCGGCGGCGTCGTCAAGCGTAGAGCCCAACTCACGCATGGGCTTGCCGACGGCTTCTACCTCCAACAACTGCGTATGCCCGCCCGAGACCAAGAGGGCCACCGAGTGCGGCAGCTCTTCGCCTTCTAAGTTGGCCACGGCAACGTGGCCGCCCAAGTGGTTAACGCCGTAGAAGGGCACGCCCCACGCCGCGGCATAGGCCTTAGCGGCCGAGGCTCCCACCAGCAAGGCACCGGCTAGACCCGGCCCCACGGTGGCGGCGATGGCATCTGGCTTTTCGATGCCCGCCTCATCCAGCGCCGCCTGCATGACCTGCGGCATGGCCTCAAGGTGGGCGCGGGAGGCGATTTCCGGGACGACGCCGCCGAAACGCGCGTGCTGCTCCATGGAGGAAGCAACGGCATTGGCGAGGATTTCCATGTGGCCGTCCTCGCGCAGCTCGACGATGCCCACGCCGGTTTCATCGCAGGAGGACTCGATGCCCATGATCTTCATGACTGCTCCTTAATCTTCTGGGCGCTCGGACTGGCGCGGGCGCACCATCACGTGCGCATCCGCCCCCGAAGGCTGGTAATAATTCTTGCGGATCCCTTGCTTGGCAAAGCCGTAGCGCTCATACAGGCCAATAGCGGGATCATTGCCCACGCGAACTTCGAGGAAGACCGGGGCGTCCTTGAGATCCGCGATATGGCAGATATTGTCCATCATCATCCGCGCGATGCCGCGGCGCTGCGCGGCGGGGTCGACGCCAATGGTGTGGATTTCAAACTCCGGGTCCGCGGCCGGTCCCATCATGCCGATGCCCGCATAGCCCAAAAGCTTTACGGGCGCCGGTTCTTCGATCGCGCCTTCCACCCCGAGATAGAAGTTGAAGGGCTGGGCCATTTCTTCCCGGAAAATCCGGCTGGACCACGGAGTTTCGCCTGGGAAAAGGACCTCTTCCAGCTCGGCGCACCGGGGCGCATCGGCCGGGGTCAGCTCGCGCAGCTTCACAGCTCGACCTTCGGGATGGCGGCAGAAAGCTGTTGCTGCTTCGGCGGGACCGCATCTGGGCGGCGTAGATACAGCGGCACGACGGGAGCCGGTTCTGCCTCTAGGTCGGCCGCGGCAACGAGGGCTGCCGCGGTTGGCTGGGCCGCGCGGTGCGGCAGGGCGGCGAGCAGCTCGGGGAGTTGCTCAGCAAGGCGGTCGGGGATGATGACCTCGGCGGTGGAGGTAAGTTCCACCTCGAGTTCGGCCGGTTTCGTGACCGCGGGGCCAGAAATGCGCTGCACACCGGAGTCGGTAGCGCGATAAGTGGCCCAGTAGATCTCCTTGCGGCGAGCATCGGTAGCTACCAAGGCGGTGGCTTCGTCGGCCGCGGCGGCAGGATCTACGTGAAGCTCGGCGGCGGCCGCGATGGCATCGTGGGTGCAGATGCCGTGGAGGGGGATAGAGAGGGCGTCGGCAAGCGCGGAGGCCGTCGCCATACCCACGCGCAACCCGGTAAATGGACCCGGGCCCACGCCGGTGACCACCGCATCGAGATCGGAATACTCCATGCCCGCCTCTGCGAGGACCTCGGTGATGGTAGGAATGAGCAGCTCATTATGCGCGCGGGTATCCTCCAACACACGCTCGGTGGTCTGCCCGGTGGCGGTATCCACTACCCCGGTAACGAGGGCGGTGGTAGCCGTATCGATCGCGAGGACGCGCATTAGGCAACCATCTTCCAGGTGCCATCCTCGCGCTGGAAGCCCAGCGGCTGGGTGCCCTGGATCATGGGTACGCCGCCATCAAGGCTCTGGCCCTGCTGCTCCATGGCCTTGACCTGCATGTCAATCATCTCGCACACCTCGACCTTCTCCGGATCCAGCTCTTCGATGAAGGGCTTAGCGCTCTGGGAGATGGCTACCGCGTAGCTCTTGCCTTCCGGCACCGCACCGTCTTCAAAGGTGATGTTCTCGGTATCGATCTGTGCCTCTTTAACCTTGTCTTCGCGCATGCCCGGGCAGATGAAACCAATCGCGGGGTATTCCTCGCCATAGACATCGGTGGGCATGACGGTCATGACCTCCAAGTTATTTGGTGCCTTGGACAACGTGGAGGAGAGGTTTCCCTCCAAGTGGTTTTCCTCGCGCAGTGTGGAGGAAGCAAGAAGAACCATCATGACAACGATAAAGATGGCGATGATGGCGGCGGTGAGGTTGCGAGCGAATTTAGTCATGGGATGAGTATGGCTCCTTGAAAAAATGTTTAAGTTTCAGGCGGGCGGCGGTAGTTCTGGCAACCGATGCTACCTGGTTAACCGCAACACAAAACCCACAGGGTAGTGCCTGCCAGTGTAGGCGGGCGACCCTGTGGGTGAGTAATTAACGCGCGATATTGCCGCTATAGCAACAGCAAGAGCAACACCTGCGAGGCAATAATCTTGCCGATAATTGTGGTGGGATAGACCGTAGCCCATCCGCGGCCGGCCAACTCGGTGCCGGTTTGATCACGAATATAGGCAAAGACTGCGGGGTTGGTGGTCATGCCGGCCGCACAGCCCATGGCTTCGTCCCACTTCAGCTTGAGCACCAGCATGCCGATGACGCCGATCAGGATGGCGGAGACCAGGGTGATGATAAGGCCCACGCCCATGATGGTCAGGGAAGATGGATCCGTCAGGGCATCGCGGAAGGAGGCGCCGGCCGAGGTGCCCACGCCGGCCAGGAACAAGGTAAGGCCCATATTGGACAAGGTCTCACGGGTGTGGAATGGCATCTGCCAGTTCAACGGCCCGGTACGGTTGAGGTAGCCCAAGAGCAGGCCGACGACCACGGGGCCGCCGCCGAAACCCAGCTGCAGGGTGGAACCGCCCGGCATCGGAATAGGAATGAGGCCAAGCAGCATACCCAAGGACAGGCCGATGGCCATGGACAACAGGTCCGCATTACCCAACGCGGCCTCAGAGTCGCCGAGGTATTTGCGCACGTACGGCAGGCGGTCCGGGCTGGTGACCACGCGAACTCGGTCCGAGTAGTTGAGCACAGTGTCCGGGTGCGGCACGAGGTCCTTATCGCCCTTACGGATACGAGCGATGATAAAGCCGTGGTCGAGGGCCTTGATCTCGCGGATGGACTTACCGGCAATTTCCGGGTTGGACACGGTAACGCGACTGTACTTGAGACCGGCTTCCTCGGTCAGCTCCACTGGGTGTTCCTCACCCAAGACCTCAATGGCCTTATCGACGGCCTCTTCGGAGCCGTTGAGCAGGTAAGCCTCCCCCTCGCACAGTGGCATTTCCGGGACGGCGAGGCGATGGCGTTCCTCATCGGAGATGATACGAGTAGCCACTACGGTCTGGCCGGTAACGCGGTAGATATGGCCAGCGGTGTCATTAAAGTTCTTGGTCAAACGCACGCCCTTGGCCACAAGCTCGGCGGGAATCATGCCCTCTGCGCGGGCATCTTCCTCATGGTTGGCTTTGACAACCTTGGCGCCGATGGCGGCGACAAGGATCGCGCCAATCACCGCGCCTGGGTAGGCCAAGGAGTAGCCAACGACCGGGGTAGAATCGCCCACCATTTCCACCACGGCGGCCATGCCCGGCGTGGAGGAAAGCGAACCGGCGAACATGCCGACGGCCTCTGGCACGCTCAGGCCAAAGCCACGGATGAGGCCATAGCCCACCGCAACCAAGACAACCAACATACCCAGCATGAAGACGGTGAGCTTCCAGCCGCGGGTTTTAAACTCGCGGACAAAGGAAGGCCCGAAGCTGAGGCCAATGGCATAAACGAAGATCGCCAGACCAAATTGATAGACCAGCGGTGGAATTTGGATATCCGGATTGGCAGTAGATAGACCCAGTGCCACAAACATCGCAGCCGCGGCACCGAGAGAGATGCCGAAGATCTTGATCTTGCCAATCGCTAGACCCACCGCCATGATGACGAAGAGAGAAAGCAAAGGACTTGAGGCGAGAAAATTCAACACCTTTATAGAATTACGTAGTGGTTATACCCGGATCAAGTTTGCTTTCTGGGATATTCATCACTTAACCCCCTATAAGGCGGAACGATGTACTATGCACCATTTTTCCAAGACCATGTGAAGCGGCGAACATCCTCTACTGCGCCGGCATATTCTGCCGGCTCGCGGTCGATGCTGATAAATAGGTAGCGCTCCGCAATCTGCTCTACTAGTCCCCCGCCCCACTCGGCGATAATCACGGCATCTTCCAACTCCGTGTCCAAATCCAGCGCGTCGAGCTCCCCTAGCGGGTCCCCGGAATTAGCACCGCCTTCATCGAGCAGGCGGTAGGCATCCACGTGCACAAGGTCCGGCCCGCCCACCGTGGAGCGGTGCACGCGGGCGATCACAAAGGTCGGCGAGGTAACGCGGCCTTTAACTTGCATGCCCTTGGCGACGCCCTGCGTCAGCGTCGTCTTTCCAGCCCCCAACGGACCATCCAGGATCACTACATCGCCGGCTTCAAGCGCCGCACCTAGCTCTTCACCAAAGGCATAGGTTTCTTCCACCGTGGATAGGTCGCGGCTGCCAGATTCCGGAAAGCTACTGCGCATCTTCTTCTCCTATATATTCGCGTTCGGTTCGGCCATCGGGCAGGCACACCACCTCATAGTTGATGGTGCCTGCTGCCGCGGCGAGATCCGTAGCCGATACTCCCCCGTTGCCAAAGATCACGGCGTCTTGCCCTGTGTCCACGCCATGCGGGTTCTCACCTAAGTCCACCACAATCTGATCCATGCAGATTCTTCCTACCTGCGGGTAGAGGTGCCCACCAATGCCCACGCGCAGGTCGCCCTGATAGCCGCGCGGCAGACCATCGGCATAACCACAGTCCACTGTGGCCAAGAATCCCGGCTTATCCGCCTTCCAGGTCAATCCGTAGCACGTACCCTCTCCCGGTTTGATGGGCTTGACGTTAAAAATCTGCCCGGACCAGGTCATGGCCGGGCGCAAGCCGTGTTCGCGTCCTTCGATGGGCTCCAAGCCATAGCAAGCGGCGCCTACGCGCACCTGCTCGAAATAAGAGGAAGGACGCGTCAGTACGGCAGGTGAATTGGCCAGGTGATTGACTGGGCATTCCAAACCAATCTCACGCGCGAGCTGCAAGGCCGTGCGGAACGCCTCTTCCTGGGCGTCATTGTGCGGATTATCCGGCTCATCGGCACACGCAAAGTGGGACATGAGCCCAAGCACCTTGATGTGCGGGGCATCGCGCAACACCTTAAAGGTCTCTGCCCAATCCTCTTCATCCACACCGGAGCGGTGCATGCCGGTTTCCACCTTGACGTATACCTCAGCAGGAAAATCGGCCTTGACCAGCTTATGCGCCTGCTCAAGGGAGTTGACCGCTACCTCGATTCCATTGGCCAAGGCTTCTTCGAGAATTTCATCTGTTTGCCAAATCCACGCCACGATGGGCGCATCCACGCCCGCGCGGCGCAGGTCCACCGCCTCCCGCAGGGTGGCCACGCCAAAGCAATCCGCACCGGCGCGCGCCATCACCGGCACAACCTTGGCCGCGCCGTGCCCATAGGCATCGGCCTTGACCACGCACATGAGCTTGACCTCAGGCCCCACCTTTTCCTTGATGAGGCGGACGTTGTGCGCAATGGCGGAGAGATCAATCGTGGTTTTCAGCATGCCCACCATTGTGCCACTGCTCACCCTTGGGCTGAATTCGGGCGGGGTGTGGCGCACTGACTCGCGATACCTCCACCTTGGCAATGTCCTCTATAGAAACTTGCCTCGTAAGTTTGATCCGCGAGCAGAAATCTTCATCATGGCTCACCACTAGCAATGCGCCCCGATAGTTTTTCAAAACTGAGACCAACCAATCAACAGTTGAAATATCAATGTTGTTAGTCGGCTCATCGAGCATTAGCAATTGCGGCGCCGGATCCGCTAAGAGCACTCTGGCGAATTCCGCCCTAAATCTTTCGCCTCCCGAGAGGGTCCCTGTCAACGCATGAACCGAGTCAGATTGAAACAACAACTGAGCTAGCTGATCACGGATGAACTGCGGATCCTCTCGTGGATTCGCGTTGGTAACCACGTCCCATACGCTTAGAGAAGGATCTAATCCAATTCGTTGACGCAAATACCCCGAGTTGCCGATCACGTAGCCCGCCTCACCGGAGTTAATTCGGTTTAAGAGCGTGGTCTTGCCACTTCCATTTGGTCCTGACAAGCGCACCCGTTCTGGGCCGACAATCGTCAGCCCAGGAATCGAAATAACCCGCTTTCCTTCCGGCAGCTCAGTTTGTGGCAGCTCGATATAGACCGAATCATCATCTCGTATGTTTCGCTCAGCTCGAGCTAAAGAGCGTTGGGCCGCTTCAACTGCGCCTGAATGGATTTGCGCTCTGCGTGATGCCGTCTTTTCGGATCGCTGCTTATCAAGCTTCATCGTCATGCCTGGTTTGCGCTTCGACTCCGCGAACTTCTTTCCACGGCGCGCATCACGCGCAATTCGTGTTTGCATTGCTTGTTGTTCGCGGAGTTGCTGCTTATAAGTCGCCTTGGCGGTAGATACTGCTTTCTGAGCTACTTCCTGTTCTGCATTAATCGTGGCTAGGTAGTCGGAATAGTTGCCTTGGAAGAAGCGTAGGTTCCCATCCCTTAATTCCGCTACCTCGGAAACTACATCCAACAGGTCTTTGTCATGGCTTACCACTAGCACCGGCGCCGCGGCATTTACCAACATATCTTTCAGATGCTTCTTAGCAGTTCCGTCGAGGTTATTGGTCGGTTCATCGAGGATAATGAAATCCGGCTCGGACAAGAACACCGCCACCAAAGCGACGCGGACCGCTTCACCTCCAGAGAGGCTTTTGATAGGGCGGTCCAACGGGATATCCAATCCGGCGGCGGAAAGGGCAGCGGCAATGCGCTCACCGACGTCCCATTGCTCCCCAATTAACTCATAGAGTTCTGGTTCATACTCACCGGCTTCGACTGCGGAAATCGCCGTGAGCACTTGGGTGACACCGAAGATGTCTGCTACTACATCATTTTCATTCCAAGCAAGGTCTTGTGGCAGGTACGCTATCGATTCCGGCTTTTCCACCGTTCCAGCAGTAGGCAAGATTTTGCCAAGGATGACGTTTAACAGAGATGTCTTTCCTGCACCATTATCCCCAATCAGCGCAGTTAAAGGGCCAGAAAAGGCACCGTTTAGGCCACTGAAGCAGGTTGTGCCATCGGGCCATACTAGGGAAAGGTCGTTCAATAAAATAGGCATGCTTAAATCCGTTCTTCCTTTAGTGTTTTACGCAAAAACACGACGGATGAGCACTGCCTACTCCTTTCACCGACAACAATTGCTCCCAATAGCATAACAGTTTCAAGCCTTGAGTTCAGAGGGTCGTTGCAACACTTTCCCTTAGGAGGGTGTTGTTGTGTCTGGGGTTGTCGGCCCGTTTCATTCGTTGTCTGAGTCGGATCGTCGTGGCTTAGTTGCCTTGGTTGGCAGTGGGCGTAGTGTCCGTTCGGCGGCTGGTGAGCTTGGTTGTCA